>JAFUWA010000023.1 GCA_017477355.1 Clostridia bacterium | reverse complement strand
TTTTGCTACATATTCCCATCCATAATTATTATTTAAATAATAATTTATTACTTCTAATTTAAATTCTTCTGAATATTTTGACATAAAAATGAACCCTCCTTATTAAACAAATTTGTCTAACAAATTGGGTTCACTTCATTTATAGTCTACTTCTTTTATTATTTACTAAATACATCTTTTACAATTGGATAACTATTCATTAACAACTGATATTTCATATTTTCAGAAAGAGTGTCACTATACATTGCGTTTGTAATTGGAATCGTGTATCCAGCATATCTTGGTGTAAAACATCTAGCTTTTATAATATAATTAATTAAATTATCATCTTCATTTATTTTAACTTCATGGCGCATTAAGAAATCTTTCATCATGCCTGTATATTCATCATGAAAGTAATTAAAAACTTTTATGTATTCTTCTTGATTTGCTGGTTCTTTTATTTTTCTTTCTGTTAACATTTCTAAAACTCCATTTTATTCTTCAAAGTCATTCTATACATAATTTTTAGAAAAATCAATAGTCTTTTGAAATTTTTTACTCTACTTTGATATTTTTCCCAAAAAAATTCCTTGATATTTCTATCAAGGAATTTTAATAATTATTTATCTTATAAAACGTATTTTTTTATTAAGATAACACCTGTTGCTAAAATTACTAAAACTGCTGTTGTCAAGATAATATATGGTTGATCTCCTAAACCTGTTACGATACTTACCCAAGCTGGTGCATCATCTTGGTCGTCCTCTGTTGCAATTAAATTGTTTGGAGTAGAATCAACATCTTCTGAATCATATGGATTCCAATCTTCTGAAATCTCTGCAACATTAACAAATCTACCAATATTATCACTATTTCTTACCCAATCAAGAACGACTTCTACTTCAGCACTCTCTCCTGGTTTTAATAAAGTTTTTGCTAAAGCTTCTGTTTTAATAATTTTATCAGAAACTTTCGTCCAATCTTTGTTAGCTGCAGCATCAAAGCTTAATCCATCAGGAATATAATCTGTAATTTCAGTAGCATATCCTTCGATTTCACCTTGATTTGTTACTTTGATTTTATAAACAAATTGAATTGAAGTAGAATTAATATTTTTTCTATGAATTTCAATCTTTGTTCCATCTCCATTTATTTCTGTTCTTTCGCCATTTGTTGTAACAATTGCTTTTGTTAAAGTTTTCTCTAGAGCTAGATCAAAGTATTTTACATATACTTTCTCTTCATCAATATCATCTTGTTTTCCATCTTTTACGCCATCTCCTGGAGTTGAATCAACATCTTCAATTTCTTTTCCATCTTTATCTGTATTTTTTGAAATCTCAGCTGTATTAATCAAAGTTCTCTTTTCAGTAGTTACTGTTTTCTCAATTGCTGATTCATCAACCTTAAATACTAGTTTTACATCTTTATATAGTAAAGTTGAACCATCAAATGCTTTAATTAAATTGTTTTCATCAGATTCTTTTGATAAATATGTTGTCTTAACTTTTACGGCTTGTTTTACATCTGTAGTTTCTTTTCCAGATTTATCATACATTTTCCATCCATAACCTTTATTTACTTCATCATCTGGAAGGAATACAAGTCCTGTTGGGATATCGTCTTCAACTTCAGCTGCGTATCCATCAATATCGCCTTCATTATATACACGAATTGTATATTCAATTCTGTCACCATTTCCAACTGTTAATGGATCTGCTTTTGGATGAGTATATTTTACTTTTCCGTTTGATACGGATATAACTGGTACTCTATCTGTTACTTTATCATCATTCAATCCTGAAATGAATTTTTGAAGTGCTAAATCGAAGTTTTTCTTATCTGTTTTAATAACATCATAATCATCATCATCTTCATTTCCAGTAGTATATTTATCTGGATCAATGTCATCTGCTGGTGTTGAGTCTTTTCCTGGTCCTCTATCTGTATCTACTGGATTTCTATCTTTGTCAGCTTCTTTTGTGATAGCTGCAATATTCTTTAATGTAATAGCATCTTCTGTTACAACAATAAATGATACTTGAATATCTTTATATGATAATTTAGAACCATCGAATGCTTTAATTAAGTTAGTTGTACTTGTACTTGAAGAAGCTAATGCTGTTGATGTAATTTTGCTCTTTCCTAATACAACTTCAACATCATCTAAACTTTCAACATCTGTGAAATCTGATAATTTTAAGTTTGCTTTTCCATTTGTGATTTCAGATAGTTTCTTTGATTGACTATTTTCTGAAATTGCCCAACGATTATTAAAGTTAGTATTGTAATTTACTAAGAATCCTAATCCTTCTGGAATATAATCAGTTACAACTTCTGCATATCCATCTACATCACCTTCATTATATACTCTTAATGTAAATGTTACAATATCTCCAGTTTCAACTGTAATTGGGCTCTTAGATGCTGTATATTTAGCATCATTTGCGCCATTTTTCAATGGAGCAACATCTACTTTTGGCTCACGATCTTGCTCTTTTGCGTTTACCTTAGAAACGAATTTTTGTAAGCTCAAATCGAATTGTGGACCATCGATAACAACTTTTTCAAAGTCATCATCATCTTCTAATCCTTTATAATAGTAATTTTTATCTGTTAAGTCATCTTTATTAGATGTATTTCCTGTATATTCATTAGAAAGTGTTTCTGGGTCAATTGAACGTTTATCTGAATCTCTATCATCTCCGTTATCAAATTTAATTTCTGCAACATTTGTTAATACAGAACCTTCTGATAAATCTCCTATTACTTCACATTCTAATTGAATAATTCCATATTTCAAGTCTTTTGTTGTTTTATTAAATGCTGGAATTGTTGTACCTGCTAAAGCTGTTGTTGAAATTTCATGCATTCCATTTGAATGAATTACATCATCCCCCCAATTAAATCTTGAGTTTACTGTACTTTTAGTCGCATTAACAATTTCAAGTCCTTCTGGTAAATAATCAACAATTTCTTCTACTTTAGCATCTAGTTCACCTTCATTATAAATTCTGAACTCATAAACAATTCTATCTCCTTTTTTCACTGTTACTGGAGATTTAGCATGTGTATATTCTGCCGTTTTAGCAGCTCCACTTGCTAATTTATCTAAACTATCAGTTGTTGGAACTGGAGTTCTTCCAGTTGTAGCTACTCCATTAACTGAAACAATGAATTTTCTTAATGCTAAGTCATATTCTTTTTTATGAACTTTAACAACATCATAATCATCATCATCTTCGTTTCCATCAGTATATGTATCTGGATTAATATCATCTGCTGGTGTTGAATCTTGAGTTGATGTTCTATCTGTTGGAACAGGATTTTTATCTTTGTCAGATTCAGCAGTAATTGCTGCAATATTTTTCAAAGTTAAACCTGTTGTATCTAAAACAACAAATGTTACTTGAACATCTTTATAAGCTAATCTATTTCCATCAAATGCAGAAATTAAATTTTCTTCGTTTTCATTGCTTAAACTACTTGTAGTAATAGCTCCATTTAGTTGAACATGAATTTGATCTAGACTTGTTACTCCAGAGAAACTTGATAAATTAATCTTTGACGTATCATTTAATACATCTGTTAATTTACCAGTTGCCATTGAAGTCCAGCCTGTATTTCCATTATATTCTGGTAAGAAACCTAACCCTTCTGGAATATAATCCATAATTAAATCAGCATACCCATCGATATCGCCTTCATTATATACTCTAATTGTAAATGTTACAAGATCACCAGTTTCAACATCAACCGGAGTTTTATTTACAGTATATGTTGCATCAATCTCTCCATTCTTTAATGGATTTACGTTAACTACTGGCTCACGAGAAATTGTTGTTCCATTTTTAGCAGAAACAAATTTCTTTAAACTTAAATCGAATTGTCCCTCAATTGTTGCTGTTAAAGTATCTTCTACTTTAGTAGCAGTTCCACTTGTTAATAAAACAACTGGTTGAAGGTTTTCGCTGTCATTTACTCCTGTCCATAATGTTATTTTCCTTTCTGCAACAGGTGTATAACTAATTGATAAGCTTACTGAAGTAATAGTATTTCCTACAATTGGTAAATACAAATAATATTCCTTATCAAATTGTACTCCTCTAAATGTAGGAGTTATATCTGCTCCATCTTCATAGACTTTTAATCCTGTTACTTGACTTAATTCTCCACCTGTTGTATTAATTTCAACAGTATAATCACTAGGAACTGTATTTCCACTATTAATTTTAAATGGTCCTACTTTATAATAATCTCCCTCAGCTTCCATTCTAACTGTATTTGTTTTATCTAATGTTGGATATGTATGTGCTACATTTTCTCCACTATGTGTTTTAGCTGATTTAATTAAATAATCATATAAAGTTTCTGCCATTAATTGTCTTGTACTTACTAAATCTTGAGTTTCTGTAAGAAGCGCTCCTGTATTAGGATCTCTTCCTGTTATCTTTGTTACTTGAATACTTGGTAAAGAAGTCCCTGCATAAACAGGTCTATAAACACCAGTCATAGAAGGATTGCTTCCATTTGTAAAGTGCCATATAGCCCATTGTTGAACAACTTCAATGTCATCATCTGTTAAATTCTCTTTAATTAAATCAAGAGTTAAACTTCCATCTTCAATATCACTAGCAAACGCATTTTGAAGAAGTGTGTTCTTTGTACTTGTATCCAATTTTTTTGCATAGATATTTTTTAATAACCATACTAAAGAATTGAAATTCTCTGTGCTAATTCCAACTGAACTAGCCCAAGCTGCTACCTCATTATCTGTTAATTTTGTGAAATCATCTGCAGCCTTATGATAGTTGTATCCACTTCCTGTTACTGAAAAACTGCGTTCAGCGTTAACACAATAAAAAGTATCTAAGAATCTAGATGCCTCATCTGCTTGTGTTATTTTTAATACAGCAGTATCTGAAACTTTATATGCATAACTACTTTGATCATAGTGACTAGAAGTAACTCCTGTTGATTCAGGTCCTCCTTCACGATATGCAACTGTCTCTAAAACTACTGTGGAAGTTTCATTACCTGTTAAAGCTGCAGCTAATACCTCTGAACAGAAAGGCATTAATAATGTAATAATGCATAGCCAAACAAGTAATACTTTTCCCAATCTTTTACCAGTCATACTTGTACCATCCTTTACTTTATTTATTTTTTTCTTAGGGATTTCCATCATTTGACAGACTAACCCCTATTATTAACCGATATTATCATTATAAACTATTATTTCAATAAAATCAACAGGAAATCTAATTTTTTTCGTCTTTTTTAGTAAAAATTTATGAATTGTTAAAATATGATTACATTATTTTTAAAAACATGTAACAAAAAAAAGCATAATTTTCCCAAAATATTGATTTTTCTTATATTTTATGCTATAATAGAACTTGTAGGACAAAAAATAATAAAACAAATATAAAATAATATAATTATTTAGGAGGAATTTTTAAAATGGCAGATCCAAATAGACCAGTACATCATGGTTATGCAGATATGTTAGGTACAAACCCTACACAAAAGAATCTTAACTATGACGAACTCGTAAGAAGAGCTAAACAAAGACAGACTGATTTAGAAAGAACAAAAGCTTGGATACAAGAAGAAGCTAGCATCAAAGAATACGCAAAAATCCCTAGTGAAGAGCTTGCCACTATTGCACATTATAGCAACATGCCTGATGTTGAAATAGACTCTGGGGTTTCTGAATACTTTAAAACACAGCAAGAAGAGTTAGCTAAAATTGATTTTGCAAGCCCACAACAAGAATATTTAAGTGCTTACCAAGAATGGCAAAGATATCTTGAAAGTTTAGATGATAGAAGACGTGATGAATTAGGCGTAAATAATATAGATCAAAGAGAAGAACAAGCTCAAAGATCTGTATCTCAAGCGCAACAAAGACTAAAAGATGCTAGAAGAAGAGTAAAAGATATGCAAGATGATGTTGACCCATTTAAAGCAATGATTGGTGCTATTACAGGAGCCAACAAAGATTCTAGAACTGTTAGGGATGCTTATAGAGGTGTAAAAGAAGCAAAAAGAGGATTAAAAGATGCTCGAAGAAATTTACAAGCTGTTAGGGAATCCAGAGCTGCTCTAGAAGAGAAGAAAGCTTCTCTTAGTGCAAAAGAATATATGGTTTTAAAAAGAATGTCTGATGCGCAATATAAAATGGCATTTAATAGAGAGACTGCTCGTCAAATTGTAGAAGGCGGTAAAGGTGGAGCACAGAAATCGGAAGATGTTCGTAAACGTCTTCATGATCAATATCAGTTAATTGATAAATATAAAGCAATTCAAGCTTTAAAAACTGGTAATCAATATGTTGCAATATCAAATCATTTAAAAGCAACAGATCCAGCTTTATTGCAAAAATTAGAAAGTATTCCAACAAATTTACCAGCTCAAACATTCAAAGTAACTCTTGATGGTCCATTACAAATCCCATCTCAAGCTGATAAAATTGCTGATGTAGACAAAAAAATTGCTGATGTACAAAGTAAATTACCAGCTGGTATTAATATGAATGACTTAACTGCAGAAATTCTTGCTTTAAAATTAAAAGATACTGATAATGTTGCTGGCTTAGAAGCTCAAATGAGTTCTCTTGACCCAACAAGCAAAGAATATAAACAACTAGAAATGAAAAAAGATCATTTAACTCTTCAAGCACAAGTTGACGCTAAGAAAGCTGAAATTATGACATTAAAAAATGAATTAGCAACACTTGATCCCTCTGATCAAAAAGCATTTAGAGCAAAATATCAAACTCTTCAAAATGCAAAAGTAAACTTAGAGTTATTGCAAGAGAAACTATCAAAAGATCCTTATTCAAGAACACTTTCTGGATTAGAAGAATTGCAAAAATTAACAGAAGAGAGAAAGCCTTTAGAAGGCATCGATCAATTAGCTACAAATATTGAACCTGTTGCACAAGACTTAGGAGCTATTCAAGAAAGAGCCAGTGGCGATACTATGACAATCTCTAATCGTTTCTTTACAGAATTACATACAATTCTTATTTCAAAAGCAGAACATATTAAGATGTTAGGAAAGCAAAGAGATATTGCTCCAGTAAAAGCAGAACAAGATTTTTTAAGATAAAAAAAGAGAGATTTGAATTGATTACAATTCAAATCTCTCTTTTTTATTTTTTAACAAAAACTTCTACAAAGATTTTTCCATAAGTAGAACTTTCTGCAATAGCTATTCCCGTATAATTAAAGTCATTATTCAAAATATTCGATTTATGACTCTCTGAGTTCATCCAAGCCTCTACTGCTCCTGACAAATTTTGATTTCCTGCTATGTTTTCTTGAGCAACCTGATACTCCACTCCAAACCCTGTTAGCATATCATTAATACTACCATACGATGGTGATTGATGTGAAAAGTAATCATTTCTCTCCAAATCTAAAGCTTTTAATCTTGCAACATTCTGAACTGTATTATCAATTCTTAATTCTTCTAGCCCAACATTTCTTCTATTAGAATTAATTAGGCGCAAAAATTCTTGCTCCTCTGGTGTTAATTCTATATTATCAATATATTCCCCATTACTTGTTGCATTAGATGATGTCTGAACTGTTTCTTTTTGAATTTCGCTTTCGTCAAAAACTGGTTCTATATATTTACTAGAAACTGTTCCGACAACATTATTCTCTGTTTGAATAATATACCAATCTCCTACTTTTGCAAAAACATCCACATATTCCCCATTATACAGTTTTCCAACTCTGTCATAATCTGTTCCTGGACCACATCTTATGTTTAAGGAACTTTTGGTTTTTACTTTACCATATCGAAAATCAAGGCTTTCATATGTATACGCGGAAGCCTTATACGCGTAGCAAAAAAATACAACTATTAAGCTACAAATAATACTTATTACATACCCATTCTTTCTCAAAAAATTTTTCATCACAATCCTCCCAATGTTTATTTGATAGGATTATGAACTTATTCTTTTTAAAATATTCAACTAAATCATATAAAACGTAATATATTTTTTAACAAAAATAGCAAAATAATCTAATGGTTTTACCCTATCTATCTTTTTACAAACAAATATATCACTTTCAAACAAAATTTTATCCTCACAAAGAATTCTTATTTTTCCAACAATTGTTTTATCATAAATCGGTGCTTCAATTTGGCTAATATAATAAAGAGAAGTTTTTAAAAGACCTATTTTATTTTTGTCTATAGGGCAAATATAGTTTTCTTTTTTAGAATAATTAAATTCCATTTTGTTTAGGGCCTTAAGAATTTGAATTTTTTCTGTATTTTTGAAATCATAAAATAATTCTTCTATCTCGTTTCTTAAATCTACCATTTTAAAATTTTCAAAAACATATTTTATGACCTTCTTAGTATCATTTCCTCTTATATTTTTGGTATCGGCTCCCAAAATTACTACAATAATATCTAAATCGTTTCTTTTGCAAGCGGTTATCAAACATCTTCCTGCATTTCCAGTAAAACCAGTTTTTACCCCATAAACTCCCTCCACATTTCCTAATAACTCATTTGTATTTATTAAAATTCTATGATAACCATTTATATAAATTGTTATCTGTTTTGTACTTACAATCTTTTGGAATACTTCATTATTTAACGCATAATTAGTTAATATCGCCATATCATATGCAGTTGTATAATGATCTTCTGAATCTAATCCATGCGGACTTTCAAAATTACTATTTTTCAAACCAATTGTTTTAGCTGTATCATTCATTTTTTGGCAAAATTCTTCTACAGTTCCACTTAAATGTTCTGCCAACGCAATTGCAGTATCATTTCCCGATCTTAATAATAATCCATATAATAAGTTTTCTACTGTAATCTTTTGTCCTTCTTGAATTCCAAGCGTTGAACCGCCTATATTGGCAGCTTTTTTAGAAATTATTACTTCTTCTTGTAAATCACAGTTCTCAATAATAACAATTCCTGTAAGAATTTTAGTTGTTGAAGCCATTGCGCATTTTGTATAAGCATCTTTTTCAAATAATACCTGTTCTGTTGTTCTTTCAATGCAAATACAATGTTTAGATTGTATTTCTGGCTCATAGGAAGAAACTTCTGCATTTTCTGCTCGTACACAAGATGGCACTATCATACTAAAAATAATTATCATTGTTACTATTCTCTTCATATCTCAAAACCTTCATTCTCTAAAACTATTTAATTCTATGAAGGACTTTTCATTTTAGAACAAAAGAAACGAGCCTAATACTAGGCTCGTCCTTTTTTACTTTATTAAAATTTTCTCTTTCTTGCGGCTTCTGACTTCTTTTTTCTTTTTACGCTTGGTTTTTCATAATGTTCTCTTTTTCTAACTTCTTGTAGTACACCGTTTCTAGCGCATTGTCTTTTAAATCTTTTTAATGCATCTTCTATATTACCGTTATTTACTTTAACCTCTGACATTATATTTTCCCCCCCTTCGAAGTACAAAACCATTTTGTGGGATTTCTTTTCACTAATCAGGAAGTATCCGAAACTCCCTTAACTGTTACATATTATACATTAAGTTAATGCCATTTGTCAATACAAAGGTTTAATATTTTAATTTTTTTGCTTGTACAATTGCTTTATTATTACTTTCTACCACAAGTAACCATTGATTATTTAAATCATCTACCACTTTTCATTCTAATATAGATAATATTCTTATTCAAATAATTCACCAATTGAAGTAGCCTCATTAATTCTTTTAATCGCCTCTCCAAATAGTTCTGACAAAGAAACTATAACAATTTTATCACTCTTTTTTTCTGGAGTTAAAGGAATTGTGTTTGTCATAACTAATTCTTTTAATTCAGAATTATTAATTCTTTCAATTGCTGGTCCAGATAAAACACCATGAGTACATCCAACATAAATATCCTTTGCTCCAGCTTCCTTAAGAATTCTTATTGTTTCCATAATAGATCCTGCTGTATCAACTTCATCATCAAAAATTAACGCATTTTTTCCTTTAATATCTCCAATTACGTTAGAAGCAATCGCTTTATCATTATTTCCATCTCTTCTTTTATCAATTAAAGCAATCGGACAATTAAAATGTTTTGCATATTTATATGCTTTTTTTGAACTTCCTGCATCAGTTGCCACAACGACCTTATTTTCAATATTCTTTTGATCAAAATATTTTTGAAGATGAGATTGTCCTGTTAAAACATCACAATTAATATTGAAGTAAGCTTGTATTGCTGGATTGTGTAAATCACATGTAATAACTCTTGATACACCAGCTGCCTCTATTAACTGTGCCAAAAGTTTTGCTGTTACTGGTACTCTAGGTTGATCTTTTTTATCTGTTCTAGAATAAATATAATAAGGTAAAACTAGTGTTATACGTTTGGCTGCTGCTCTTTTAATTGCATCCACCATAATTAACATTTCCATAATTCTCTCGTTAACAGGAGGCTCTGTTGTCTGAACTACAAAAACATCTTTCTCTCTTACAGTTTCTAATATTTGCACAAAATTATTGTCGTTTTGAAATTTTTGACAATTTACCTTTCCCATTTCTAAGTTCAAATAATTACAAATTTCTTTTGTGAATTCCTCTGCTGACTCACTTGCTGCAAATACAACTACATCTTTCATCCTAAAATACCTCCCAACTTTATTTGATTTTTCTTTTATATGGAGCAAAGAGGAATGGCTTATGCCACTCCTCCGTATCTTACTTCATCTCCAAACTTCATAGTAACTAAAGAATTTGTCTCTAGTGTTTTTTGTACATCTATTTTTCTTTGATTGTATGAGCCACGGAATTTTAAGTCAACTAATTTTTTATCTTCTACAAATTGTCCGTCAACTACTATATCAATTTTCTTCAAAAAATCTTTCGTAAATTCAAATTTTGGAACCATATTTCCAAGTACATCCTTTTCAAAATCATACCCTGTATAGCACCAAATATTTTTATTTGGAAATTTTTCTTTTACTTTATTTACAAGTGGAACAAGACCTTTTTGATTGATTAATTCCATTGGCTCTCCTCCTAAAATAGAAAGTCCTGAAATATAGTCATTATCCATTAAATTAACAATATGGTTAATGTCCTCGTCTGTAAATTCTCTTCCATAATTAAAATTCCAAGCTTGTGGGTTATGGCAGCCTTTACAATGGAAATGGCAACCACTTACATAGATAGAAACACGAGCCCCTTCGCCATCTTGTATATCAAGTTCTTTTATATCTGCAATAAACATAAATGCGTTAGCGTGCTAACACATTTATGTTTTGTGCCAGCTACGCTGTCCCCCCTCCATAATTTCTTTTTTTATCGAGTGACCTCACTTCATTCGGTCTCACGATTTACATGTGAAGCACACGAGCCTTGATTTCTTTTGTCTTTCCGTACATTCCAAAAGTTCTCGCCTAAATATCCGCAAGTTCTACGAGTTACATTCAATTTTGAATGATCTTTATTGCCACAATTTGGACATTCCCATTCATTATCATCATTAATTATAATCTCTCCGTCAAATCCGCATACCTGACAATAATCTGATTTTGTATTTACTTCTGCATATTGAATATTGTCATACATATATTTCACTAAAGCTTCTAATGCAGAAAGATTGTTTTTCATATTTGGAATTTCAACATATGATATTGCACCACCTGAAGAAATCGTTTGAAACTCACTTTCAAATTTTAATTTTTGAAAAGCAGTTATTTTTTCTCTAACATCTACATGGTATGAATTTGTATAATATCCTTTGTCTGTTACATCTGGAATTTCTCCAAATCTTTCTTTATCGACTCTAGCAAATCTGTAACACAAGCTTTCTGCAGGTGTTCCATAAAGTGCAAATCCAAGCCCTGTATCTTTTTTCCATTTATCAACTGTATCTCTCAAATAATGCATTACACGAAAAGCAAACTCTTTTCCGTACTTCTGTTGTATGACTAACGCCTTTCATAAGTTTCGTCATTTCATAAATTCCTATGTATCCTAAAGAAAGTGTTGAAAAACCACAGTTTAATAATTTGTCAATTTTCTCCCCTTTTTTTAGTCTTGCAATTCCACCATATTGCCAGTGGATTGGAGAAACATCTGAAGTTGTTCCAAGTAGTGCATTATGTCTGCACATTAAGGCTTCATAGCAAAGCTTAAGTCTTTCATCTAATAATTTCCAAAACTTCTCTTCATCACCCTTTGCAATAATTCCTATTTGAGGTAAATTAAGACTTACAACACCCTGATTAAATCTAGACTCAAATACATATTCTCCTTTTTCATTCTTCCAAGGAGATAAGAAACTTCTGCATCCCATAGGGCTAAATACATTACCTTCGTAATTTTTTCTCATAATTTTTGCAGAAATATAATCAGGATACATACGTTTCGCAGAGCATTCAATTGCTAAGTGCGTAATATAATCATACTTTCCACCTTTTAAACAATTATTCTCATCCAAAACATAAATTAGTTTTGGAAAAGCTGGAGTAACATATACCCCTTGCTCATTTTTGATTCCTTTTAGTCTTTGTTTTAAAATTTCCTCTATAATTAAAGCAATTTCATCAATGTATTCATTTGTCTCATCTAAATACATAAAAATCGTCACAAAAGGAGTTTGACCATTAGTTGTCATTAATGTATTTATCTGATATTGTATCATTTGTACCCCTGTTTCTAAATCTTCTTGACGTCGTTCTAAAGCATCTTCTGTGGCTCTCTTTTTAGCTTCTTCATCTGGTACACCTTTTTCAATATATCCTAGGTATCTCTTTTTAAAAATCTTATCATAAGTTTTTCTCAAATATTTTCCTAGGTGCCTTATATCGACAGATTGTCCACCATATTGTCCCCCTGCTAAAGCTGCAATGATTTGTGTTGTTACATTACATGCAACACTAAAGCTCTTTGGTGACTCAATCATTTTTCCGTTCATTACTGTTCCATTATCCAACATATCTTGAATATTAACTAGCATACAATTATGCATTGGTTGAATAAAATAATCTTTATCGTGGAAATGTAAAACTCCTTCTTTATGGGCTTTTACAATTTCCTCAGGAAGCATTACTTTATCTGTTAATTCCTTAGAGACTTCTCCTGCAATTAAATCTCTTTGAGTCGCAACTAGTACAGCATTTTTATTACTATTTTCTTCTGCTGTTTCTTTATTTCTATTTCCAATTAAGCTCAATATACTTTTTTCAGCTTCTGTTAGTTCCATTTGGATGCCTCCTGCTAATCCCACGTTCCCAATATTTCTTCTCTTTTGTACAAGCACATTCTACCATCTCAATGGATAATGTCAAGGGTATTATTTTATGTAAGCCGAACGCCTTAAATCCAGTTTTAAACAGGGTTTTAAATTTTATTTCAAATATGTAATGATTGGTTGCAAATTAAATTATGCTTAGATATCAAAGCCTTACACTCGTTACATAAAAAAGATTTTTTATTTTTTCATTACAATGATTACAAATTTTTATTCAAAAAACAAGAATCTCGTAAAGTTAAACTTTACGAGATTCTATTATTTGCTTTTAATTCTTTGAAGTTGTTTTTGTATAACCATATTTAATCCAAATATCTATAAACGATTCTTTTCATATGTACGAGGTGTTTCTACAACACCTATTATGAATTCATAATTGATTCAAATTCATCTCCATCAATTTTTTCTTTTTCTAATAATACATTTGCAACCGCCGTTAATTTATCCATGTTATCTGATAATAGTTTTACCGCTTTTTGGTATCCTGTATCGATAATCTTTTTCACTTCTTCATCTATAATAGCTGAAGTTTCTTCACTATAATTTCTTTCTTTTGCAAAGTCTCTTCCTAAGAAAACTTCCTCTTCGCCTGATCCATAAGCAATAGCACCTAATCTATCACTCATACCATATTTCGTTACCATTGATCTTGCAATTTTTGTTGCTCTTTCAATATCATTTGATGCACCTGTTGATACATCTTTTAATACTAAAGCTTCTGCAACTCTACCACCAAGTAATGAAACAATATTTTCTTCCATTTCAATTTTACTCATAAATGATTTATCTTCAGATGGTCTATACATTGTATAACCACCAGCCATACCTCTTGGTATAATTGAAATTTGATGAACATTATCTTGTGTTGGTAAAAATCTACTTACAACAGCATGACCTGCTTCATGGAAAGCAACTAATTTCTTTTCTTTATCACTAATTACTCTAGATTTCTTTTCAGGTCCCATTGTTACTTTAACCATAGCATCTTCTACTTCTACCATTCCGATTTCTGGTTTATTCCTTCTGGCAGCTAGTAATGCTGCTTCATTTAAAACATTTTCTAAGTCAGCACCTGCAAATCCTGCCGTATTTCTAGCTATAATTCCTAAGTCTACATCTGCAGCTAATCTTTTCTTTCTTGCATGTACTTCCAAAATTTGTTCTCTCGCTTTTACATCTGGATTTGAAACTACAATTTGTCTATCAAATCTTCCTGCTCTTAAAAGAGCTTTATCTAAAACATCTGGTCTGTTTGTAGCAGCTAAAACAATAACGCCTTCATTTTTTGTAAATCCATCCATCTCAACCAATAATTGGTTTAATGTTTGCTCTCTTTCGTCATGTCCTCCACCAAGACCAGCACCTCTTTGACGTCCAACTGCATCAATCTCATCAATAAAGATAATGCATGGTGCATTCTTTTTAGCTTGATCAAATAAATCTCTTACTCTTGAAGCACCAACACCAACGAACATTTCTACGAAATCAGAACCTGATATAAAGAAGAATGGTACTCCTGCTTCACCAGCTACTGCCTTTGCTAAAAGAGTTTTACCCGTTCCAGGGTGTCCTACTAATAAAACGCCTTTTGGAATTCTTGCTCCCATATCTGTAAATTTTTTTGGTGCTTTTAAAAATTCAACAATTTCTTCTAATTCTTCTTTTTCTTCATCAACACCTGCAACATCTTTAAATGTTACTTTGTTTTTCTCATCTAGCATATTAATCATTCTAGCTTTGGATTTACCAAAAGTATTTGTTTGTTTATTTCCTTGGCTAGGATTCATTAATAATAACCAGAATAACAAGAAAATGATTAATATAATGATTGGTGAGAAGATATCAAGTAATATTGATAATATAGAAGGTTCTTCTTGTTCTAATTTAAAACTTTGTCCATCTTCATTCATATATTCAGTTGCTGTATCAATAAAACTGTCTAAACTTGGAATAGTTACTTCCTTTTTAGTATCTCCTGAAGATAATTTTACTTCGGCTTTTGTTCCATCGCTTGCTACAGTGATTTCAGAAACTTCACCAGCTTTGATACTATTAATTAATTCTGAATAAGTCATCTTTGTATCTTTATTATTAAAGTTGGCATTTAATAATACGACAAATACTACTATTCCTATTAGCCACATTGCTAATGTTTTAATTCCGCTTTTCAAACCGCTACCTCCTGTTTGGTTAATAATATTATTCTTTCTATTAAATGATAGCATAAGCATTTTTTGATTGCAATAGGTTTTAAAAAAAGAAATATCCCTGTAACATAGATGTTTCTAAGAGTTACTACGGATACTTCACTTTAACTTATTGATATGTATTTGTTTATTTTTTATTACAATTTTAAAATCTTTATTTGGAGTTAAATATTTATTACCAATATTGCGATTGCAAAGCTTTATCATATCTTCCAAATGTATTTTTTCTATTCGCTTTACGGTACCAAAAATTTTTTGAATTGCTAACAATAAAATCTTCTTTTCGATTAATATTGGTAACTCATTAAATTTTTTTATATCTAATATAATGTTATTATACTCATTTTCTTTTGATTTTATTTCATCAATTAAAATATTTTTATATTGTTTTTCTGCCTCTTCTTCTACATATTCATCTTGCTCTTTCATAATCTCTGAAAGTCTTGCCATTGTATTAATAATATTAGGATTGAATTCTTCTTTTATATAAGGAATCACAATATTTCTGATTTTATTTCTTGTATAATCATTTTCAAAATTTGTTTTATCAATTCTTGGGTCTAAATTTTGCTTAGCACAATATTCCTCAATCTCCTCTCTTGAACATTCAATAAGTGGTCTAATATATTTTCCTTGTTTTGATGGAATTCCACATAGTCCTTTTATACCACTTCCACGCATCATATTCATAATAATTGTTTCGCAATTATCATTTTTGTTATGAGCTGTTGCAATTTTATTAGAATTTGTCTTACGGGCAATTTCTTCAAAAAAGTCATATCTAACTTTTCTTCCCATCTCTTCTGTACCAAGTTTTTGAATTTTTGCTAATTTTTCTACTTCACTATGCAAAACAAAAAATGGAATAGCTAATTTTTGACACCATCTTTCCACATATTGTTCGTCATCTGTAGCTTCTTCTCGAATTCCATGATTAATATGTGCAACTACAATCTCAAAATTCAATTTCTTAGAAAATTTATTTAAAATAAACAACATGGAAATAGAATCAGGTCCTCCTGAAACACCTAAGACGACCTTATCATTTGGTTCTATTAAATTATTTTTTTTGATAAATTCTAAAATTTTTTCTTCTAACATATTTTCTCCTGAGGCACTTTGAGGGAAATAGGGACGTACCACTTTTCCCTATTTTTTTATAGGGAAAAGTGGTACGTCCCTATTTCCCTCAATTTTCCTCTAATTTAACCTGTAACAATACTATCTGGTGCAATGTCTAAAAATTTTGTATAATTTCCAAGCCAACTTAATTTAACTGTACCTGTTGAACCACCTCTGTGCTTTGCAAATATAATTTCAGCTACATTCTTTTCAGGTGTATCTGGATTATAATAATCCTCTCTATAAATAAACATAACAATATCAGCGTCTTGCTCAATTGCTCCAGACTCTCTCAAATCTGAAAGCATCGGTCTTTTATCATCTTGTCTCTTTTCAGCACTTCTTGATAATTGTGAAAGTGCAATTACTGGGACATTCAACTCTTTTGCCAATATTTTTAAAGATCTACTAATTTCTGAAATCTCTTGTTCACGAGACGCATTCTTTTTTCCAGATGCTGTTACTAGCTGTAAGTAGTCAATTACCACTAACCCTATATCTCGTTCCATTTTTAATTTTCTACATTTTGTACGAATTTCCATAATAGAAATACCAGGTGTATCATCAATATAAATTGGAGCTTCTGACAAAATTCCTGAAGCTGAAGCAAGTTTCATCCAATCATTATCATCTAATTGACCTGTTCTTAATTTATTACTATCTACCATTGCTTCACTTGCTAAAATTCTATTTACTACCTGTTCTTTTGACATCTCTAAGTTAAAGATAACTGTAGGGATACCTGATTTTGCTGCATTTGTCGCAATATTAATTGCAAAAGCAGATTTACCCATAGCAGGTCTTGCTGCAATAATATTTAAATCTGAGTTATGAAGCCCCGATGTCATTCTATCAATTCCTACGAATCCAGTTGTAATACCTGATATTTTTCCTTTTTGATTAAATAATTTTTCCAACTCATCAAAAGTAGAGACTAATACATCCTTGATTGAGCTATATCCAGTATTAGAAGAATTTTGAGATAAGTCCATCACTCTTTTTTCAGCTAAATCTATAATTCTTTCTGTTTCCTCTGTATCATCATATCCCAAAGAAATTAATTCATTAGAAGTTTGAATTAATTTTCTTCTCATACTTTGCTCTTCTACAATCTTAATATAGCGATCGACATTCGTTGTTGTAGGAACTTTTCCAGGAAGTGATGCAATAAATTCCATACCACCAATTCTCTCAAAGCTTCCATTTTCAGTTAATTCTTTTTTAACTGTAATTAAATCAACTGGTTCGGATTTCGAATATAGACTGCTAATTGCTGCAAATACAGCTTTATCATCTTCACGATAAAAGTCTTCTTCTCTTAAAACTTCCAAACCTGCAATTACTGCATCTTTATCTACTAGCATAGACCCTAAAACAGCCTGTTCTGCTTCTACATCATGTGGTGGAATACGATTGGCATCCATTAGAAAAACCTCCTTTCGAACTTAGATTGCTTTAATATGTACTTTGACTTTTGCTGTAACACCTTCCAAAAGTTTTAAGTCAACTGTATAAATTCCCTCTTGTTTTAAAGTATCTGTTAATACTTTTTTCTTATCAATATCAACATTTAGTTGTTCTTTTAATGCTGTTGCAATTTCTTTAGAAGTAACTCCTCCAAATAATTTTCCATTGTTTCCAACTTTTACTTCAATCTCTATTGTCTTATCTTTTAATTCTTCAGCTAACTTTTTAGAGTTTTCTAAATCTTTTGCTTTTTGATTAGCTTCTGCTTTTTGTTTTAATTTTAATTCATTCATGTTTGAATTATCGGCAGGAACTGCTAATCCTTTCGGAAACAAGAAGTTTCTAGCATATCCATCTGCCGCATCTATAATCTGGTTTTTCTTCCCAACATTTTTAATATCTTGTTTTAAAATTACTTTCATTATCAATTCCTCCTTCTTTTTATACACATGTATTGTATAACATTTTTGAGCTTTTTTCAAGTGTTTTAAAGAATTAACAAAAGCTATTACTTACTATAAAATTTAAGGAGGGGCCAAGGCCCCTCCAGGATCATACTTTCAGCATTTTCCTTAGATTATCATCCCAGCAGTACGGAATCCAGTCTCCTTCCAAGCCGTAGGATCCATAGAACCCTCCATTAGCCTGGATGTAATCTGAAGCGCGGGCAATATACGTCCTGCCGTTCTCAGACCACATAATCAGCCCGGCATTTTGGGTAGTTTTAACCTTAGCTCCAGCCTCGGACGTAACATCTGCTGCCATAATTCCAAGTTTGTTGAAATTACTGAAAAACATCTTTCCTCCTCTCCTCAGGCACATCTGCCTGGTTGCGACACATAAGGTCACTATGACCTTATACTTTTATTATATAATAATTTGAGAGAATTTTCAATTTTGAGATATTCTACCACAATTCTACCAAGAGTAGATTGCTTTTTTATCATTTCGGTTATACAATATCTATATGAAAAAGAAAGGATTGTCTATATGGATAATATCAAATTTGGAAAATTAATTAAAAAACTAAGAACAGAAAATAATTTAACTCAAAACGAATTACGGAGATATTCTCCATGTTACAAACAAAGCTGTTTCCAAATGGGAACGCGGTGCTAGTATCCCTGATATTGAAATTTTAAAAGAAATTTCTGAACATTTTGGAATCAGTATAGAAGAACTATTAGGAGGAGAACTAAAAACAACTGAAAAAAATAATTTGAGCTCTCATACCGAAAGTAAAAATTGTTCTAAAGATAATAAAAACATTTTTGCTTTTCAACCTAGTAAAAATATTTTAAAAGGCATTACAATTTTTCTTTCTATTGGTCTAATCGGAAGTACTATATGTATGTCTCTTATTTTCGTACATAGAGATGTTCATCAATATCCAAAAAATATTAGCTCAGAATTTATTATAGAAAACAGTCATGCCCTTGTTCCCGACAGAATCGTTTATAAAAACTCCTTTGATGAATATTATATTTTCACAGAAAGTGATTCTAACTTTAACAACATTTATAATAATGTTACTCATGGATTAAACTACGTTAATACTGGAAGGACTTTATCATTAGAGGAAATAGAAGATTTGAAAGAAAATTATACTTTTCTAGAATTTGATTATAATACCAAAAGTAAAAACAGAATTTTTCTATTAAATTGCCCTGATATTGCAATGATTAATATGACTGGAGAACAAGGACAAGTTGCAAGAGAAAAAATAAAAGAATTAGAAAATATTTCTCCAACTTTAGCCTCTGCTTCGAGTTCTAAAGAAAGCTTCTCTACATTTTATGATTTAGAATCAGAAAAAACTATCAAAGATTTTCCAAAAATAATGAAATATACACCAGAAAAAATTTCTGGTGTTCGATACAAGCAAATTGACAAAGACGAATTAGAAGAATTAATCCACGAATATTCTCTTAATATTGATATTAGTAAAGTCGACTTTGAAAAGCAAAATGTAATTGTAACTTTTTATAATCGTGAAAAAATATCAAAATTAGATAAATGTATAGGACATCTTTCTTATTATTTTAGCAATACAACAAAAGGAAACCATCTAAATGTTCAAATTATTAGTAAAATTTATAATGCAAATTGTATTTACTGCTATGAAAACTACTCTGAGCAAAATACTTCTATAATATATGAAGATCAATCAAATTACCCAATTTCAACGGTAATAGACGATTCTCTTATGTATTTGAATGATTAAAAAAGCTTATGTCCGTTTTTTTGGGCATCCCAAAACCAGACATAAGCCTTTTTTCTAATTTACATATTGTCCATCTTTTATCCAAACAGAAACGCTTCCCTCTTTACAAGAGAAAACTCCATCTCCGTTTTGATCAATGTATACTTTATCTTCGATATTTCCTAAGCAATCATAAAATACTGTATTAGCATGTGTCTTTCCAAGATTCATCGTAACAGAACCAGCTTCTTTATCGCTCATAACTACTGCTAATCCAGAATCAGCATGCTCAAAATCTCCTTTTCTTGTAAATCCTATTACATTTCTAGAAATTAAGTAATCTTGTTGCTCTCCATATGCAAAATATTTTCTTACCTTTAACAATTTATCTAGCAATTCATTTTTTGAAGGAATTTCTTTTTCTGGAATTCCATAATAATCTCCATAAAATACACAAGGATTTCCTGTTTCTCTTAAAAGAATTAGCGCATAACAATGTGGCTTAAACCAATCTAAAACCCAAGATTCTAATGCTTGCCCTGGTTCTGTATCATGATTGTCTACAAAAGTTACTGCCAAGTCTGGTCTTTCTTTCACAAGAGTTCCATCAAATATTTCAGATAAATTATAATCTCCATTACTAATAGAAGCTTTATACATATTATAATGTAACGGTACATCAAATAAGTGAATTTTCTCTTCTGTCTTCTCTATATATTTTTTCATAACCTCTACATCAATTGACCAGTATTCCCCAACTGTATAAATAGGTTTTTTATCATTTAATTCCCATTCAATGTCTTCCAACCATTTTGGAAAGAAATCTGCTCTAATATGCTTTACTGCATCTAATCTAAATCCATCTACATGTGTTGTTTCATAATACCATTTTCCCCATTTAATCAGCTCATTTGATACATCATTATTATTCATATCAATATCGGCACCCATTAAATAGTCAAAATTTCCTTTTTCTTTATCTACATCTTCATCCCATTTTTTTCCATAGAATTTATAAATAGAAACCTTTTTTGTATTTTCATCCCAATCAATTCCATGGAAATGAGTCCAATCCCACTTGAAATCAGAATACATATTTCCACGTCCCGGAAAAGTATATTTTGTCCAAGCTTTTATTGGAGTTGCTTCAGTCACACTGACATTTCTATCGTTCTCATCATCTTGAACAGCAAGAACCTCTTCTAATTCATCTGCTCCCATCTTATGATTTAGTACAATATCTGCCAATACTTTTATATTATTTTCTTTTAGTTCTTTAATTGCATTTAGGTATTCTTCTTTTGTTCCATACTTTGTAGGAATTGCTCCCTTTTGATCAAACTCTCCTATATCGTATAAATCATATACTCCATAACCAACATCATTTGTACCGCTGGCTCCTTTATATGCTGGAGGAAGCCAAACATAATTAATTCCAAGATTAGCTAAATGAGTTCCATCTTTGCGAACCTTATTCCAAAGTGTAGAATCGCCAGGCAAATACCATTCAAAATATTGCATCATGCAATCATTCTTATTCGCCAACTTATCTCACCTCATATTTTTTATCCATTTCATTATATCATTATTGCTAAAAATTTATCAACCCTTTATTTATAATTTATTGCCCTCCACTAGCATTTGTATTCGCTGTTATTGTAATTACTGTTCCAACTTCAACTTCCGTTCCTGGAGTAATACTTTGTGCTGTTACTATACCACTTCCATCTATTATTGTATTTAAATTCAATTCTTTCAAATCAGTTACAGCTTCAGTTAGAGGCTTATTTCTTAAATCAGGAACCATAATTTTCGTTCTTTCTTCATTTTCATCTGTATATAAGCAGACAATGGATCCTGTTTCCAAATATGCTCCTCCTTTAGGCATTTGATCAAATACAATACTAGAAGAAGCATCTCCTACATCACAAATTACTGTAAATCCTGATTCTTCTAATTTATCCTTTGCATTTTCTACTGTCATTCCTTTTACATTAGCAACAGATTTACTATTTGTATTTTGAACAATTGCATTTGGCTGTGGAACATTTGTAACTGTAGTACTTCCTGTAATATCTAAATAAGGTAATACTTCTGATAAAATTTGTCCAGCGACAGGACCACATACAGTTCCACCTTGGTGTTCTTGATCTTCTGTTAAATTAAATAGCATTACCAAGCATACAACTCTTGTATTTTCTATTGGAGATATTGCAACAAAAGATGCTGTATATCCATCAATTTCTTTTCTATCTTCTGTTGGTTCTGATGTACCACTCTTTCCACCAACTTCATATCCGGTTACTTTAGCTCTACCACCAGTTCCATATTCTACAACAGATAGCATCATATCTTTTACTTGGCTTGCTGTCTCTTCTGAAATTACTTTTCTTACTTTTACTGAATCTACTGTCGTAATACTTCCGTTATCTGTATTTTCTATTTGTTTTACAATTTTTGGTTCAATAAAAGTTCCTCCATTTGCAATTGTAGAAACTGCTGTAATTAATTGCAAAGGTGTAATAGAAAATCTCTGTCCAAAAGAAGTTGTTGCTAATTCTACAGCGCCTATTTTTTCTAATTCTTTAAAATATGATTTTGGTGTACTAGCTATATCACTTCCAACACTATCAAAAAATCCATACGCATCAAAATATTTATACATTGTTCTTGCACCAATTCTTTGACCCAATTGCATAAAAGAAGGGTTACAAGATTTCTCTAAAGCTTCTCTTAAAGATAAATATCCATGGTCAACTGGACTCCAACAATAAATATCTCTATCTCCTACATGATAAAAATGTCCACAATGAAATTCCCCTGGAGTATCTGTTTCAACAACCCCTTCTTCTAAGCCAATAGAGGCAACAACAGTTTTAAATGTTGATCCTGGTTCATATAAATAAGAAACATTTTTATTTGCCCATAATTTATATCTAGCATCACTTTTTTCTTTATCTGTCAATTCATCCCACTTGTCTGCTAATCCAGTATATGCTGGATTTTGAGGATCATTTAAATCATAATCTGGATAATTGGCCATTGCTAAAATATCGCCTGTTTGGGGATCCATAATAATTACACCACCATATCCAGCATGGTTCTGCTCTACAGCTTCTTTCAAATGTTTTTCGGCAATCTTTTGAATTGCTGAATCTATTGTCAAATAAATATTGCTTCCGTTTTCAGGAGCAACATATTCCTCATCTTCATCAGAAATAGCATCTCCATGAACATCTAAGGTTGCAGTTAAGACACCAGCTGTACCAACTAATGTATCGTTCCATCTGGACTCTAAACCGGTTAGTCCAATATTGTCTGTTCCGCAAAATCCTATTAATGTTGAAGCTAAATTACCATTAGGATAATATCTCTTAAAATCTTCATCAATATTAATTCCAGATGTTACCTTATTTTCCTTTATCCAATCCTTTAATAGATTAATTTTATCAGCTTCTACTTTTCTAGCAATTACAACAACAGAAGCTTCGCTATTTACTTTTTCAAGCATAGTATCATAATCTAACTCAAAAACTTCTGCGAATTCTGCAGCTAACACTTCCGGTTCTACTTTTTTTCCACTATCATATTTTACTTTGTCAGGGTTAATAGAAACTGTGTCTACAGATACACTAATAGCTAAAACTTCACCATTTGCATCATAAATTGTTCCTCTGTTAGAACTAATTATTTGACTTTTAGTTTGTTGAGCATAAGCTGCCTTTTTATAGTCATTTCCTTTCACAAAAATAATATAGGAAAGCTTAACAATAACTGCCAAAAAACCAAGCGTAACAATAATTCCTATAAAACTCATAATAATATTAGATTCTTTTCGCTCTTTATTTAATTTCTCTTTATCTCTCTTCTTTTTTATTGGATTTCACCTACCAATTCACATATTTTTTAAATTATATCACTAAAGATTTTTTATCGCAATATGAAAAAAGGAAATAAAAAAGATGTACTATAATAGTACATCTAAATTCTTCATTTAATTTTTACTCTGCTGATGGAGCTCCTACTGGACATACACCTTCGCAAGTTCCGCATTCAATGCATTGAGCTTTATCAATTACAAAACAAGTTTCACCTTGCTTGATACAAGTTACAGGACAAGCTCCTTCGCATGCGCCACAGCTAATACATTTTTCTGGGTCAATTTTATATGCCATCTTAAACACTCCTTTCGCTTAATATTCATTAAAATTATAGTATTATTATTTCAAATTGTCAAGAGATATTATAACAATCTATTGGCATTTTGCATAACATGCTCTTTTATTTCACTCTCATCTGAAAATAAAAAATTTCGATTTTCCATCAAAACTTTACCATCTACAAT
This sequence comes from Clostridia bacterium, assembly GCA_017477355.1. Taxonomy (GTDB): domain Bacteria; phylum Bacillota; class Clostridia; order TANB77; family CAG-508; genus Scatovivens. The sequence goes on along the minus strand of JAFUWA010000023.1, from coordinate 39,876 downwards.
TGTCGTTACAACATCACTTCCATTTGCCGCATATACTAAAGTAGTTGCAATATCATTTTCTGGTGTAAATCTTAAATCAGATGTATCAATAATAATGATATCTGCTTTTTTTCCAACCTCTATTGTACCAATTTCATCTTGTAATCCTAATACTTCTGCGCCTTCAATTGTAGCCATTTTCAAAATATCATAAGCCTTTATTGCTTCTGCATCCATATATTTTTGCTTTTGTAAAAACGCTGCCGTTTTCATTTCCTCAAATAAATCTAAAGTTGTTGTACTTCCAGTTCCATCTGTTCCAAGTCCTACTTTTATCCCTTGCTTATGCAATTTTGTAACATCACAAATTCCAGAAGCAAGCTTACAATTACTAATTGGATTATGAGAAATTCCACCTTTAATATTTTTAAGAATTTCTATGTCTGAATCACTAAAATGAATTCCATGCGCCAAAATCACAGGAACTTCAAAAACTCCTAAATCATTTAAATATTCCGTTGGAGTTTTACCATATCTTTCTTTAATTTGTTTTTCTTCATCTAAAGTTTCACTTAGATGTACATGAATTCCTGTTTCCGCTTTTTTTGCCAAATCTACAACAAGTTTTACTGTCTCTGGATTACAAGTATATGGTGCGTGAGCAGAAGCATATACTCTTACTCTTGCATTTTTATCATGATTATACTTTTCAGCATACTTAATTGTCTCTTCTGGTTTTGTATTAATTGAATTATCTGTAATACACCAAGAAACAACTGCTCTAATACCAGAATCTTCAATAGCATTTACAACATTCTTCATTCCAAAATACATGTCATTGCAAGTCGTTGTACCAGATTTTAATAACTCTAAGCAGCTTTCATAAGAATTCCAATAAAAATCTTCTTCTATAAACTTATCCTCTACTGGCCAGATTGCATTATTTAACCAATCCATCAAACTCTTATCGTCTTTATACCCTCTAAATATACTCATTGCTAAATGGTTATGAGTATTAATCAATCCAGGCATAACAAGATTCTTATTGCAATCAATTACTTTATCTGCTTGTACATCTATTGTTTCTTCAACTTTTATAATTCGATTATTTTCAACTAAAATATCTCTTTCTTTAATATCGGAATTTTCTCCTACCATATCTAAAAGACGAGCATTTTTTAATAATAAACTTCCCATATTAATTTCCCCTAAATATCATTCGTACTATTATTAATATCTGCTTTTTCTAATTTCTCAAGCTCTTCTAATTCCCTTAAATCTGCTTCATTATCAACATCTTGACGACTAACATTATCATTTACCATTGCATCCTTAATTACTGTAACATCTTTAGCATCATATTTTTTAAAAAATGTATCATCATTTTCTTTAAATTTCACTCTGATTTTCTCTTTTAAAGTCTCAACAGAAACAACTTCTCCTGTTCCATCTTCTGTTTTTACAATTGCTCCTATTTTTGGAAGTCTTTTTAACTTTTCTGCATACACACACTCTTCATATTTTAAGCAACACATTAATCTTCCACAACATCCAGATATTTTAGATGGATTTAAAGAAATATTTTGCTCTTTTGCCATTTTAATTGAAACAGCTTCAAAATTTCCCAAAAAAGTCGCACAGCAAAGTGGTCGTCCGCACATACCACATCCACCTAGTCTTCTAACTTCATCTCTTACTCCAATTTGGCGAAGTTCTATTCTTGTTTTGAAAACGGCTGCTAAATCTTTTACTAATTCTCTAAAATCAATTCTTCCATCTGCTGTAAAGTAAAAGATTACTTTGCTTCCATCAAACTTAAACTCTACATCTACAAGTTTCATTTTTAATTCATGATCTTTTACTTTTTCTTCAAAAATCTTCCTAGCCTCAGGTTCTTTTGCCTTATTCTCCTCATACGATTTTCTGTCTTTATCTGTTACAATTCTAATTACTTTTCTTAAAGGTTCTTGAACTTCACTATCTTCTACATCTTTATATGGAATTGCAATTTCTCCATATTCATCTCCCATAGCAGTATCAACAATAACATTCATTCCTTTTTTGAGTTCAAAATTTTGTGGATTAAAGAAATAAATTTTACCTGTTTTTTTAAATCTAACTCCTGTAACTCTTTTCATTTAATTCCTCCCATATATTAAGCAATAGAAAATCAATATTCATATCAAAATTTCCATTTGCCTTCAATCTTGCTAATGTTTCACTTATGTATTTTAGACACCCCAAATATCTTTTGTTTTCTCTTGCTTTTGAATAAATGCTAACTGTCATATAATCTAAAATATCGAATATATTTTCTTTATCATAAATACATTTTGAATTTGTTAAAAGTTCTGTTACTTCCTCTGTTTCTATTTTCGAAAGAATCTGTTCTATTTCAGCATATTTATACTGGTTTTCTTTTAAACTAATTGCTTTTCCAATACTTCCGTCAAATGTTTTTAAAAGATTTTCGCTTATTTCATTATATCCTAAATTTTCTTTAGCATACTGATATAAAATGTTGTTTTCAATATTTCTAAATTTAACCTTCATGCATCTTGATTTAATTGTATTTAAAATCATATTTTCATTAGAAGAAACCAAAATAATACAAGCAAATTCAGGTGGTTCTTCTAAAGTTTTTAACAAACAATTTTGTGCTTCTCTGGTCATCTTATCAAAATCGTTAATAATATAAACCTTTTTCTTAGAAATAATTGGCTTTTCAATAATTTTTCCGAGTTAAATTTCTAACATCTTCAATCTTAATTGTATTTCCATCTTCATTGATAACCGTAAAATCCGGATGATTTCCCCCTTGATAACACAAACAAGATTTACATGTACAATTCTCTTCTTGATTTTTTAGGCAGAGAACAAATTTGGCAAACTCTTTTGATAATTTAAGTTTGCCAATTCCTTCTGTTCCTAAGAACAAATAACTATGTAATATGTTATTTGTCTCGAGATTTTTTCTTAAGTAATCTTTCACATTTTCGTTTCCAATTACACTTTCAAATTTCAACTGTTTCTCCTTTATTTTACACTTCCGAATTTATTTAATGGCCAAAATCTACAAGCGACAATTCCTTCTAATTTTTCAAAAGGTACACATCCAAATTTTCTACAATCTGTACTCTTAGTTCTATTATCTCCCATACAGAACAAATATCCTTCAGGAACAATAAAGTCATTAAAAACACTAGACTCTGTTATAACATCTGGCTGTAGATAATCTTCTTCTAACACTTTTCCATTAATATAGACTTTTCCCTCTTTTATTTCTACGTGCTCTCCTGGAAGACCAATTACCCTTTTAATATAACTCTTTTTCGTTATTTCTAAAACATTATATAAAAAGTTATCAAAAATATTTCTATCTTCATCCATATAAATTGCCACAGGATTAGATTGGTCTGCTGTTCCCTCAGAATAACTATAAGATGTTGCCTCAAAAGTAACAATATCTCCTCTTTCTGGCATCTTTCCTGTAATTCTAAAAGTTCTTGTTACGATTAATCTTTGATTTTCTACTAAAGTTGGATACATAGAAACCTGTTGAACTACCGTTGGAGTGGCAATAAAGTATCTAAATAATAATGTTAATACAACTGCAATAACAATACATATAATCCACTCCACTATATTTTTTGTCTTCTCGCTCATTTTTGGTTTTTGATTTGATTTTAGCTCATCCACTTCTTTCTTGTCTTCTTCTCCCAAAATTTTCGCTCCCTCTTTTATTTATCTTCTTTTTTCTTAGTTGTCTTTTTTGTTCTAGCTTTTGTATATGTCTTTGGCTCTGTTTTTCTTTTTCTTTCTTCCTGATTTTTTTGAAGATTTGCTTCCATTTGAGATAAAAATTCATTATCTACTGGAATATCAGCGATTTCTTCATTACTTAAATCTAACTCTTCTGCTCCTGATTTCTCTTCCATTTCTTTAAATTCTTCCATTTTTTCTTCTTTTTTAGAAGCAACAGAAAAACCTTCAAAATCGCTTTCCGGCTGTTCAAAGCTCTTTAACTCATCAATAAAAGAGCTTTCTTCCTCTTCATCAGCACTTTCTATTTCAATATCTTTAATATTTTCTAAATTATCAATTTCATCTTCTAAGCTACTTCCTGTAGCAGAGAAATCAGAATTATTGAAAAGCATTGTTTCATCAAATGATTTCTTAGGATCAATATCATCATCTAATCCATCAATAATACTCGTATCAAATTCTTCTCCAGAATCTTCTTCTATTTCCTCTAATTCAGGTTCCATTTCTGTTTCAGGCTCATATGAATCAACAACTACTGGATTTACTGTTCCTGTAGTAAATCCACCTTCGTTTTCCTCATACGCTCCTTCATCCTCATCTTCATCTTCATCCTCATCTTCGCTTGCAACAGAATATAGTGAATCTTCTTCGTCATCATTATATTCAATAGAATCATTCAAATCATCATTATCGAACTCTTCTTCATCAGCCTCATAAGCATCTTCATCTGCTTCATATTCTCCAAAATTTTGTTGTATTGCCTCTGCTTTTGCAGACAATTTTTGTCTTGTTTTTTTCGCTTTATGAGATACCTTTGTTGTGCTGCCACTCTCTTTCGTATCCATTTTATATCCTAAAAATAATAATAAAACAATAACTAATGCTGCAACTCCCATAAAAATATACTTTGTAGGTAGTCCTTCTCTGCTTTCCTCTGCCACCTCTGTAGCAGCGTAAGCCACATTGTTAAGTAAGACTCCTAAAGACGACATAGAAACAAAAATCTTTCCTGTTCTTTTCATAATTATTCATCCTCTCTTTTATTTTTTCTGATGTATTTTAAAGCTTTTTGTCTAAAGCTTGTTTTGTTGGTATCCTAATAACAACTTCTGTTCCTTTTCCAAACTCACTCTTTAAATCAATTCTACCATCATTTTGAGCTAATATCTCTTTGGCGATTGGAAGTCCAAGACCTGTTCCTCCCATCCCACGCGTTCTAGATTTATCTACTCTATAAAATCTTTCAAATACTTTTGGAAGTTCTTCTTCTGGTATTCCGATTCCATTATCAATTACTTTGATATATGCATCATTATATACAAATCCAACATATACTTTAATTGTCCCTTCTTCTTGTGTATATTTAATTGCATTTGATATAATATTTAAAATTACTCTTTCAATTCCCTTCTTATCCGCATAGACAACGGGAACATCTGCTGTAATTAAACATTCTGCATCTTGGTTTTTCTTATCTGCTTCAATCCTCAAACGATCAAAAGCCTTTTTTGTCACTTCTGCCAAATCGAATTCTTCTTTATCTTCCACTTTAGTACTATCGTACTTAGATAAAGTTAATAAGTCACTCACAAGTTCTGCCATTCGATTAGCTTCTTCTGAAATTCTTCCTAAAAACTCTTTCTGCATATTTTCAGGGACATTGCTTTGAAGCAAAGTATCTGAATATCCCATAATAGAAGTGATAGGAGTTTTTAATTCATGAGATACATCTGCTACAAACTCTTTTCTCATTTCATCCAGTTTCACATGTTCTGTAATATCTTGCATAACTGCAATAACACCAGCAGGTATTTCATTTTCATCTTTAAAAGAAGCAAAGAACAAATTCACTGCTCTTCCATTTACATTAATTCTTCTTTCAAAAGATGTCCAATTTTCAAGATACATAACCATTTCTAAGTTTACATCAATATTAAACTTATCAAAAATCTGTTTAAAGTTTTGATTTTCGTCGACACCTAAAAAGGTTTTTGCAGCATGATTGATATGTATAATTTTTCCTTCATTGTTAAAAGCTATGATTCCATCTGTCATATGAAGCAAAATTGTTTCAATTTGCTTCTTCTGTCTTGTTGCTTCATTTAGGTTGTTCGTTAACTCATTATTCATAACACCAAAAGCATTCGTCAAATCATCAAATTCTGTTTTGCTTTTTCCATCACCTAAATATTTCTTCTTTCTTGACACCATTTCAGCACTTTTAATAAGTTTCGAAATAGGAGCTAAAACAACTTTGGTAACTAAAAAGCCACCAATTATCGTAAGCAACATAAAAATTCCAAGAGATGCATATATAGCCATTTCTATTTGCTTTGATTGCTCTGTAATAACTTGAACTTCACTTGTATTCAAACTATCTGCTATCATTTCTAGTTTATATAAACTAAAAACTCCCAAAGCAGAAATAACTATAATCCCGAGAATTGCGAAAATCATAACAATTTTAATTTGTATGCTCTTCAACATCTTTTTCTCCTATTATAAGCTTTTTATATTATATACTTATATCGTTTTTTATTCAAGTAGATTTTTGATTTTTTTTATTTTTTGGTCAAAATAAAAAAGCCCCGAACATTCGGGAACTTTCTTATTCTTCTTTAGCTTCTAGCATAATATTTGTTGCAACTGAAAATCCTTTATAAAAAGCTGATTTTGTTTCCAAATCATTGATTCTAGAAAATATATCTTCTAATTCTTCAATTTTCTTTACATCCTCATCAGATAAATGATTTTTAATGTCAATTAATTTGTCTGATAACTCATCATAAAGTTCTTTCATTTCATCAGTTGGTTTAACATCTTCTAAAAACTTTTCATATATTTTTTCTAAATTTTTTTTACTCATTTCTATCATCCCCTTTTCTGTGAGTTGTAATAATTAATATATCTTGTATACGATAGATTTTATAATACATATCCCCTAAAGTCAAGATATATATTATATTTTTTATTTTTAAAATATTATTTTAAATTTTAGCAAATACTATTAATAAATCTTTAAGGAGGGAATTTTATGAATAATGAACAAAATGAATTAAATATTTTAGACGAAATCAATAAAGGAGCGACTATGGGAGTTGATGCAATTAAAGATATCAAGCCAAAAGTTCAAGACAGAAATTTTTTAAATGTTTTAGACACAGAAGAAGATAAATATCATCGTATTGCATCTAGAGTATTAAATATTTATCAAAAGTTCTCGGAAAAAGAGCCACATACTCCTAGTAAAATGGAAGAAACTATGGCTTCTTGGGGAATTGAAATGAGAACAATGACAGATGATACTACTTCTAAATTAGCAGAATTATTAGTAAAAGGGACAAATATGGGAATTATTGAAGGAAGAAGATTATTAAATCATAATCCTAATGCTTCAGAAGAAGTTCTTTCGCTCTTAAATGAGTTTGTTACTATGCAAGAAGATAGTATTGAAACTTTGAAAAAATATTTATAAAAACAAAAGGGAAAAAGGGACGTACCACTTTTCCCTCATTTTTTTGCAAACTAAAAGAGGGAAAAGTGGTGCGTCCCTTTTTCCCCCTTTTTTCCCTCTTGTTTCTTTATTAATTTTTATCTGTAACATAATATCCAGATCCTCTTTTTGTAATAAGAATCTTCGGATTTGCTTTGTCTTTTTCGATTTTATCTCTAATTCTGTTCATTGTAACATCAATAGTTCTAATAGCACCAACATATTCTTCATACTCCCAGACATCACGAAGCAACATTTCACGAGTTACAACTTGGCCTGGTTGAGAAGCTAAATATTTTAAAACATCAAACTCCTTTTTCGTTAAATTAATTACTTCATCTTTTACTTTTACTTCAACACGTTTTAAGTCTAAAGTTAAATCCCCAACTTTAATAATGTCACTCTTATCTTCTTTTGTTTGAGTTTCAATATTTGCATTTAATTCTGATTTTCTTAAATTTGCTTTTACTCTAGCAATAACTTCTCTAATTTGGAATGGTTTCGTAATATAATCGTCTGCTCCAATCTCAAGACCTACTATTTTATCAGTCTCCGTATCTTTTGCAGAAATCATTAAAATTGGAATATTTGACATATTAAGAGAATATCTTAGTTTTTTACAAACTGATTTACCGTCAAGTTTTGGTAGCATTACATCTAGTAAAATCAAATCCGGGTTCTCTTTTAAAGCAACATCAACAGCTTGTAATCCATCTTCTGCTTCTAACGTATTATACCCTTCGTTTTGTAAATTGAAAACTAGCAAATCCCTAATATTTTTTTCATCATCAACAACTAAAATTGTCTTTTTATCTCTATCTATAGCACCTTCCACGTTTTTTTGCCACCTTTCTATATAATGTTACAAGACATTTATATCATATTCAAAAAAATATTACAAGTTTTTTTCAAAAAAATATTATTTTGATTACTACATAATTACTTCAACATGATAAATTTTACAATCATCTTGCAATAGAATCCTTTTTTCAGGAATTTCTGCATCATTCACAAAAAAACTTTTGACACCAGTATTTTTACCATCCGGATTCTTTACTAAAATATGATACATAGAAGTTTTATATTTATAATGAATTTCAAATTCTTTCCAGTAACTTGCAATACAAGGTTTTAATGATAAATATCTATCTTCTACCTTCAATCCCAAAACATATTCTATTACAGCATCATAATACCAACTACTAGAACCTGTATACCAACTCCAACCTCCGTCTTCCTTGATTATTTGGATTACTATATACATCAGCCGCAATCACATAAGGTTCCACTTTATACTTTCTTGCACTTTCTAGGCTCTTGCTATGCTCTATTGGATTGATTAATTTCAAAAGTTCATTTGCCTTATCTCCAAATCCCAAAATACAATTTGCTATAATCATCCAAATTGCACCATGCGTATACTGTCCCCCGTTTTCTCTAATTCCTTCAGGATACGCTTTAATATACCCAGGATTAATGTCCCATTCTTTAAATGCAGGAGTAAATAATTTAATTAACTTATTTTCTCTATCTACCAAATTATTTTCCGCTTCTTGCATTGAAATATATTTTTTATCGTTATCTCCTGCTTCTGAAATAACGCTCCAACTCTGCGAAATTCCATCTATTTTGCATTCTTTACTTTCTAAACTTCCTAATTGTGTTCCATCGTCCATAATTGCTCTTTTATACCATCTTCCATCCCATGCATTTGTATTTAAGTTCTTTTTTAGTTCCTCTTTTATTTGATAATATCGCTCATAATGTAAAGTATCTTTTTGATACTGACAAATTTTAATAAATTTATTTAAAACATCATACAAGAAAAAACCGTAGCCATACGCTCTCACCTTTTCCTTTAATACCTACATTACTTAATCCATCATTCCAATCTCCGTGCTCCTATTTTAGGAAGTCCATGTTCTCCAAAATCACATGCTTTATCAATTGCTTTAATACAATGTTCATAAACAGATTCTTTTTCTTCTGACGAAAAATATAAATGATAAACTTCTACCTCTTCTTCTTTTAAACAATCTCCTACTAAATATTCCACTTGTTCTTCTAAAATATCGTAGTCACTACAAAATTGGGCATATTCAAAAACACTATAAGGCAACCATAATAAATCATCCGAAAATTTTGTTCTAACTCCTCTTTTTGTTTCATCATGCCACCAATGTAGAACATCTCCCTCTTTGAATTGATGTCTACAACATTTTAAAATCTGTTCTTTTAAAAGGCTAATATCAATATATTTCATTCCAAGGCAATCTTGTAATTGATCTCTAAACCCATTTGCGCCTCCTGATTGATAAAATCCTGATTTTCCCCATATTCTACAACTAATCGTTTGATAAATTAACCATCCATTCATTAAAATATTTAGTTCTTCGTCAGGTGTTTTAATACTCACGTTATTCATTAAATTATTCCATTTTTTAGTCACATCTAATAAGTTCTTATCAATGTCTTCTAAATTCTCTAATTTATTCAATGTTTTATAAATCTCTTCTATTTCATTTTCTTGCCCCAATTTTAAAACCAAATACTTTTCTTCATATTCGTTAAGCAAAATTTCAAATTCAAGAGCTAAGCAATTACCTATTCCTGAGCAAGACTCGAATCTTGCCTCGAATATACTATCTGGTAAATTTAAATTTCCATTCCCAAAAAATATTTTTTTTGATTTTGTAAAACTTTTTATTTTTTGGTTAGAAGTAACATAGGCAATCTTATTAAATTCCGGAGTTGCAAGCATATTTTTCATTAAAATCAAATTATTTCTTTTTTCAAAATAACAATTTCCTATAGAAGTATTTTCATCTTCTCCTACAACTGTTTTTAAATACACTAAAATTTTTAATTTTTTGACATCACCACTTGTATTTTTCAAACGGACCTTTGTAACACAAACATTTTCTTCATTTGGTACAAAGATATCTGTTTGTTGTAAAATTCCATCATAAACATTTTTATATTTAGAATATCCAAACCCATAAGTAATGTAATAGTAATTAGAATTTGGAGTAATATTTGAGTTTAACGTCCAAGCTTTATTATTTTCTTCGTTTCTTAAATAAATAATTTGAGAAGGGATATTTAAAATTGTATCATTATTCCAACTTGTTAATCGATTTAACCTACTATTTTTGTTCCAAATTAAATCATGCATATTTTCTGTTGTAATAATTCCAAATCCTTTATTTGAAATAACATTTGACCAAATAGTAGGTAATGGATTATCTTTCTTAATATAAAATTGATATTCTTTTTTATCTTTGGAAAATCCTCCATATCCATTATCAAAAAGCAATTCTTCCATCTGTTTTTCTAATTTTTCCTCTGGATTAATAATATCCTCTTTTTTTAGTTCTTTTGTTTTAGAACTAGAATGACTTTTAATAAATTCTTGAATTCCTCCTTTTGTGCTATCCACTACTACTTTTGCTTTTAATAAAATAACCTCTAAATCTTCTTTTTCTATTTCATTGGAATTTAAAATAAAAATTCCGCTATTCATATTCTTCAAATAATTAATTTGCTTATCTAAAATAATTCCATCTATCGCGTCTCTTACAAATCTCTCATATACATTAGATTCTTCATTTAAGATTACTAAATCAATATAAATATTTTTAATTCGATAATACATATAACATTCTATCATCTCTTGAATATTATCAATATCATCTAAAGCTTTCGCCTTTACAACAACAATTGGCAAATCTCCAGAAATCCCGAACTTCCACAAAGAATTCATTTCCATTGTTTGATTAATATTTAACGATAAATTCTTAGAAATATCCGTATCTAAAATATAATTTAAGAAATTATAATAATTTTTTGCATCGTCTGAAGAAATTTGTAAATAGTTCATTTCCTCTTCCACTCTTATTTTGGAAACATCAATCATTTTTAGAATATTATTTTCAGATTTGATTTCTCGCAAGTTTTTTAAAGCTTCATTTTTATTCTCTGAAGTACTCATTAAAAAATTAATACTAACTTTTTGCTTAGAATCTACTTTAAATATCTGCTTTTGACTAACAATCTTATTAATACTATAACTTATACTATTCGAAAAATTTTCGGATTCCAAAATCATTTTAGGAACTCCAAAATTATTTCTCCCTAAATATTTTTCACAATCCAATTCAAAAAAGTTATCCACTTTTTTTGCATTTTCTGTGCATAAGTTTACCGCCGTATATAAAAAACTATCCAATGTTCTATTGTGTCTTTCTACTACCAATTCATCCTCTTGCTTATCAAAATTCAAAAACATATGATTAAAAGCTTGATGAGCATATTCGTGTTCGCGTAAAGATAATACTGGAACAAAATCCACAATTACTTCTAGCACTTCTTCATTAATTCCAAAATTTTCAATTTCTAATCTTCTCAGTTCTACTGGTTTATTTGGATCTAAAATAATTTTTAACTTAAATTTCAAAGCGCCAAATGAAGCAATAAATTCCGCTTTATCTTGAGAAAAAACAACATTCTCACTAAAATTCAAAGGAATTACTCTATTACTTTTTAAATTTTTTACATACATATGGATTCCTTGCATTAATTCAGAAGAAGCTTGATATCGATTAATTAAATTTCTTTTATATTCGCTATACCCTTCCCCAAGAGTGTTTATAACTATTTTATAATTCTCATTAGAAATCACATGATATTTTAAATTTAATTTATTAGCACCTATGATATAATTTTCTATATATCCAGATCCACTTCCTATTTTTGGTCTTTCCGGCTTTTGTTTCTTTTCCTTTGTAATAATATAATCTAATGGCATTCTCTCTTGAAGTAATACTTGAACAGCTTCAATTTCTGGATTCTGATTAAATCTCTTTTGCAAAATATCCTCATTCAAATAATTATTAATAGAATTTAGAATCAATCCTTGATGATGCGCCATATATGTTTTTACTACTGCGTATTTTTCATTTTCTTTTAATCTACTTGAAGTAAAATCAATTGATTCGAAAAATCCATATTGATTTAATCCTCCATATTTTTCTAACAATCTTATATTAGAAATTGCTGTTTTTTCTTTTTCTCCTAAAGCAAGAAAAGTACTATAAGGAGAGATTACTAAGTCATATTCTAATCCCCTTTTCAATCCAAGCCACGGAATTCCAAAAGCTTTATATTGATAATTATAATTTAAATCTCTTGTAGAATACGCTGATTCGGATATCCCCCAAGGAACCCCTAATTTTTTGCAATATTCTTTTTGACTCAAAATTGCAAATTTGCTAGATTCATCTAAAAGACTTCCTGGATATCGTTTTAAATTTAAGTTTGGCATTAAATACTCAAAAGCAGTTCCAGTCCAAGAAATCAATCCTTTATAACTTTTATAAATTGTAATTGTTCTACTTAAAGAATTCCAATGTTTTGCTGGAACATCTTTTTTGGCAATTGCAACAAGACTTGCTTGTCTTGCCTCAGAAGCTAAAAAATCATAATAAGAATCTGTTAATTTATTTTCTTCTAAGTTAAAACCAATTGAAAATAATTTTGTTTTATCATCATATAATTTAGAAAAATTCGTCTGAGAAATAATATAATTAATATCATTGTATAGAAATTGATTTTCCTCTAATTTATTTTTCTCTAAAAAATTTTTAACAATATAAAGATACCCTATGAAATTTCCACTATCAACCGTCGAAATATATCTTGGTTTTAATGGTTCTAAAGTATCAATCTTATACCAGTTATATAAGTGTCCATTCCACTTAGGCAAAACCTTAATTGTATTAATCATGTTTTTTAAATACTCTATTGCCTTCTCAAAAGAAATATAGCCTAAATCATAACTAGAAATAACAGAAATTAATTCTAAGCCAATATTAGTAGAAGAAGTTCTTTTCACAATCTTTTCCGGTCGATCCTCTTGATAATTGTCACAGATTAAATAATTATTTTCTTTTGTAATATGCTCTTCAAAAAATCGCCATGTTTTTAACCCAATTTCTCTTAAATATTTTTGGTCACTTGGAGTAATATTTTTTTGATTCTTTTTTTCTTTTGAAAGCTGAAATGCTACGCAAGGCGCTAATAGAAAAGTTAACCCTATGGTTTTAAAAATCCAATTTTTTCCAAAAACAATAAATACAATTCCCCAAAAAACATTTACTAACATTGTTCGAAAAATTTTCATTAAATCATTTTGAAATTGTTTTTCTCCTTCTTCTGCAGTTACCCATTCCAATAATTTTTTCTTTTTTGTCATTCGGTAAAAACTTTTGATGATAGAAAATAAATTGTGGCTTGTTTCAAAGGGTAGAAAAATTAATTCCAAAAATATTTTCAAAAAATCTAAACGAATTCCTAGACAATCTCTTGAAAATTTTTTGTGAGAATAGACAGCTCCATTAATATTACTTTCCTTAAAAACAATATAATTAACAACATCTAATAGATATATAATAGAAATCGATAAAATAGAAATAAATAAACATATCCAACTAAACGTCATATTTATTTTAAAACTAAATAAAGAAGTAATTAATAATGAAAAGCTAAATATCTTTAATAAACTTCTTCTTAAATTATCTAATATTTTAAACTTTGAAAGTTCATTCAGTCTAGGAGATTTTAACCACCTTATAATTTGCCAATCTCCTCTTATCCACCTATCATTTCGCTTAATATAAGAAAGATATTTAGCTGGGTAGCCATCAATCAACATACAATCCGTTACTAAAGCACACCTTAAGTAGTTTCCTTCCAGTAAATCGTGGCTTAACACAATATTATCTGGTATTTCATCTTTTAAAATCTCATTATATACTTGAACATCATATATCCCTTTTCCTGTAAAAATTCCTTCTCTAAACCAATCCTGATAAATATCAGAAATCGCATTACTATATAAATCTATCCCACCAGGAATACTATAAATTTCAGTAAATTTACTTTGTTTATATAATTCTAAATCCAGTCCAATCCTTGGTTGCATAATTCCATAACCTTCTACAATTCTTTTGTCTTTGATAACTGGTCTATTTAATACATGTGCCATTGCTCCCACTAATTTTGACGCTGAATTTAATACTAAATTTGTGTCCGAATCTAATGTAATAATATATTTGATATCTGGCAATATTTCTTTTTGAAACTCAATTGTATTTGCTAAAAACGGATTTTTCAATTGATTTTTAATATACTGATTGAAAATTGAAATTAAACCTCTTTTTCTCTCCCAACCAATAAACTTTTCCTCTGATTCACTCCATGTTCTTGTTCTATATAAAAAATGAAATTTGCAAAAATCATTTCTTTTATATTTTTCATTTAATCTTTTAGCTTCTGTTATCCCACACTCTGCAATTTTTTGATCAATTGCTAGCTCTTCCGTACTAGCTTCCGTTACATCCCCCAAAAGAGCAAAATAGATATTTTCTTGAGAATTAGCTAAAAAATATACTTCTAATTTATGCATCATTTCTTTTACTTTTTCTTCTGAATTTAATATTGTAGGAATAATAACAAAAGTCTTTTGATCTTCAGGAACCTTTTCTTCATAATCCATCTTAGGAATAAAAACTGGCTTTTTAAATTTGCTTAATAAATAATTCAAAATTCTTAAAACAATTTCTGAAATAGGAATCCTTGAGAGAACACTCAAACAAATTGCTAAAAATATATTCCCAAAATGAATATAGAAAACAGTTACAATCAAGAAATCCAAAACAAGGCTAATTGCTATAAAACTTGCAATATATAGCCTTGCTTTAAAACCATCGCTCTCTAATCTGATATTTTTATTTAATAAAATACTAATTAATTTCGAAAATCCTTTATCTATTAAAAAATAGCCAACATGTCTTTTTCTTTCTTCACTTTCTTTATTGCATAACTCCACTATTTTTTCAGCAATATAAATTTCAGATATCTTTGTTTTTTTCGATAATCGCTCAATAATACTTTTATAATAATTTTTACTCTCCTGATCCATATAGGGATAAGTACCTTGTGGATCTTTATTTAAAATAGTTTCTGTTCCATTAATTTTTCCTAATAATTCACCAAAATTAATTCTGCCAATATCTCTTAATGATTTAATACAATTTCCCATGATGATTTTTAAATTTGCAATAGATAAATGCTCTTTTTGAACGACATCATAAGCACTTATTCCTAATTTGGATACTTCTTCTTCCAAAATTGCTAAATATTCTGCAGAATCTTTTCCAAATTTCTTTAATTTATAAGACATATATTCAATAAAAGGATATTTTAATTCATCTTGTAAGCTATTATATGTTTTTATATGATTAGTAAATTTTCGTTCATTACTATTTTTATTTTCCACTATTCTTTCAATAATGGATTCTGCTTTTAATCTTTGAACTTCGGAAGAATAAATTTTTTCACAAATATTCTTAATTTTATTAACAATCGATATTTTTAAAAACACCCCAAAATTTTCTATTTCATCAATAGATAACATCTTATTCTTCTGATAGGCTTCTAAGCATTCAAAAATTGTTTTAGCATCTAACTTACAATCTGTGTAGGAAACTACTTCTTCTGCTAGTAAATAACTTCTCGAAAATCCATCATATGGTCCTGAAGAAACTCCAATCATCTTATGATATTTATTGGGAGATAATTCTTTTCTAATCGTTTTTACAACCTCTTCAATAATATAAAAATTATCTAAAATCCATTCTCCTGCTGAATGAATTTTCATCCCTAATTTGATATGTTCATTTAATATTTGATAAGTTTCCAAAATAAATTGATAATTTTTGTTTAAACTATCCATAGGATACGTATTTTTATCAGAAAACATCTTAATATTGTAATTATTGGCTACATCCTCAATATGTTTTAAAAGTTGTTTCTCATCTAATAAAGTCCCAGAAATATTTAAAGTCTTAAAAACCATTTATATCCATCCTTTACAAATAAACGTTTTTAAGACTATTTTTGACAAAACTTCATTAAAATATACAAAAAGGTTATATAGTAATTTTTAAAATTCTATATAACCTTTTCTAACTTTCTACTTTTAATTTTGTTAAAACCTTCTAATATTGACGACCCCAAACAACCATTTTAGAAGCTGGTTTTCCACAATATACGCATTTATCTCCCAAATGCTCTTGAACAAATGGTAAACATCTAGATTTAGCGCCAGTTTCCTCATGAATTTTATCCTCGCATTCAGCAGAGCCGCACCACATTGATTTAATCAATCCTTGATCTTTTTCTAGATTAGCTTTAAATTCATCCATATTTGTAGCTACTGATGTTTTTTCCTTCATTCTATCTAAACACATCTGGAACATATTTTTTTGAATTTCTTCTAGTATTTCTGCTAATTTGTTTTGTATTTCTGTAAGGGCAACATCTATTTTCTCTCCAGTATCACGTCTTACAACAACACATTTTCCATTTTCAATATCTTTTGGACCAAGTTCGATTCTTGCTGGTACTCCTCTCATTTCCCAATCATTGAATTTATATCCTGTTGAATATTGATCTCTATCATCTAAATGAACTCTAAAATTAGTTTTTAAACTTTCAAATAATTCATTTGCTTTTTCTAAAACGCCTTCTTTATGTTGTGCGATTGGAACAATCACAACTTGAATTGGAGCAACTCTTGGCGGTAATTTTAATCCTCTATTATCACCATGTGCCATGATTAATCCACCAATTAATCTAGTTGAAATTCCCCAAGATGTTTGATAAGCATATTCTTGTTCACCATCTCTATTTTGGAACTTAATATCAAATGGAATTGTAAAATTTTGTCCAAAATAATGAGATGTTCCTGATTGTAATGCTCTTCCATCATGAGTTAAAGTTTCTACCGTATAAGTTTCTTCAGCTCCAGCAAATTTTTCGCTTTCTGTTTTTAACCCTTTAATTACTGGAATTGCTAAAAGATTCTCAATCACATCGCTATATATTTCTAACATTTGTTTTGTTCTATCTTTTGCTTCCTTAGCTGTTTCATGAATTGTATGACCCTCTTGCCATAAAAATTCTCTACTTCTTAAAAATGGTCTTGTTTCCTTTTCCCATCTTAAAACGTTACACCATTGATTGTATAAATATGGTAAGTCTCTCCAAGATGTTAACCATTTTGAATACATCGTAGAAATAATCGTTTCAGAAGTTGGTCTTATACATAATCTTTCATCTAAATCTTGTCCACCTGCATTTGTTACCCAAGCAACTTCTGGGGCAAATCCTTCTACGTGATCTTTTTCTTTTTGTAATAAACTTTCTGGAATTAAAGATGGAAAAGATACATTTTTTACTCCTGTTTCTTTAAATTTTTGATCTGCATATTCTTGAATTCTTTCCCATAATTCATACCCATATGGTCTAATAACAATACATCCTTTTGTTGCGCTATAATCAGCAAGTTCTGCTTTTAAAACAATATCTGTATACCATTGTGCAAAATCTTCATCTATATTGGTAATTTCTTTTACGAATTCTTCTTTATTTTTACTCATATTTATTTACCCTTTCTTTTACAATTTTTATTCTCACTTTTCCCTCAAACAAAAAACACAAAGAGTTAATTTTTTGCTCTTCGTGTTTTACCTTCATCTTATCCTTACCTTACGGTCGTTTACTCAACACTAAAGAACACCAATTCATTTCCGGAACTGGCGCTGTCGGAACATTATTTACCATTACGTACTTTTTAATAATATTCATAACAACCTCTTCTTTCGGCTTCATAAACTTCAATATGTTTTATATTTTAGCAGATTCTGCTTAAAATGTCAATGTTTTATGCACTTTGTACTGCAGTTTCATATTGATAATCAATTTCTTTTTCTACAAGTTCAATTTGCTTTAAAACTCCAGTTGCAGTAGCAATAATTCCTGCAATCTTCATACGATTTTTATATTCTATTTGTTTTAAATCTTTGATACTATATTGATCAATTACTTCAGCCATTTTTTTCTTTCCACTAATAGCATTCATAATCTTTCTTTTTAATCTTGCAAAAAAGCTATCTCGGTAAACTTCCAATTGATAAAAGTTGTTTTCAAAAATTTCATACATATCCTTTGAAGCATTTTGAACACACCAATTTAAACGAGATTTACATTCTTCCACTATTACAGAATAGTTTACTTTTTTCTGAATCACAGCCGTCATTTTTTTCTCAATTTCCTTTGTATCTGCTCCATTTAATTGATCTTTCTTATTCCATAATGTAACCGCATTTCCAATTGCAATTAATTGATTATTAATCGCTTTTTGCATACTTTTAAAAGAATTCATATATAAATAATCATACGCCTCTATTAGTCCATCAATTTGCTTTGTATATTCTTTTATAGCATATTCAATTGGGCCTTGGTAATCAGCTTCTACTTGATTATAATATTTTACTTGGTTAGAAAAATATTCTTTTACTTCTTTTAGCTTTTGCTCTCTAACTTCTTGAATAGTTTTTTGATAAAGAGCAAGCATCAACATAGAGTATTTTTCATCAACTGTCTTTAAATCTTTCATATTCTTTTCTAATTTTTCTAATAATTCTTTTTTATCCATTGTACTTTCCTCTATCTACCATCAAACTTGTCATCTATTTTCGTTTGGACATCTTTTCCTATTATCTCTGCTTTTTTATTTACAAACCTCATAGCAGGACTAATTACTCTAGTACAGGCTAAATTCGTAATATTATTTCCTAATAGAATTGTCTCTCTTACTTCATCTAGGATATTTTTTCTTCTACCATCCATTGTTCTAGTACCCAAAACTCTATCAGCAAACATCTTTCCTACAACAAGTCCTGCAACTCCTATTGCTACTGGTGGGAAAGCAACAGATGCTGCAATTAATCCTCCTGTTGTTGCAATAACTTGAGCTTGTTCGCTATCTGCTAATGCTTCAACTAATCTTGTTCCCCCCCTAACTCCTAGCTCAGATAATTTTGCTAATGCTTTTAGTCCGTATTTACCACCTTTAAAAGCAACTTCTTTTCCAAATTTTTTAAAACCTTTAATATTTCTTTTTTTACCTGCTGCCATTTTATCACCTCTTACCCCAACAACTGTGATATGTATTCATTTTGCGTATTAATAATCTTTTTTTCTTTATCATTTACAATTGTTAAATATTTTCTTAGTTCTTCTGGTGATAATTTTCTAATCTCTATATTTTGCCCTTGTACATTAATTGTTCCATAATCATCCAACATTGTACTTCTCCTTTGTACCTAATTCTACTTAATATTATTTTATCTATAATTTTTTTTCATGTCAACATATCAATTATAAAAATAATCCATAATTCCCGTGTAAATTCCCCATGCCAATTTTTCTTGATAATCTTCTTCTTGAAGCATTCTTTCTTCTTCTGGATTTGATAAAAATCCACATTCTACTGTTACTGTTGGGATATCAACATTATCCATAATATATTTTCCAGATAAAGGAAGAATCTCCCTTTTATTTTCTTTTTGAATTGTATAATTCAAATTATTTTGAATATCATAAGCCAGCTCTCTGCTATCCTCCTTTGAGGATTGATAAAACGTTTGCCATCCAGAATATTGGCTTTGTGGGATTTTATTCAAATGGATTGAAATAAAACAATCTGCTTCTGCTGTTTTAGCAATCTCAACTCTATTCTTAATATCAGAAACCTTTTTGTTTCTAATCGATTCTTCGTCTAAATCATAAATTCCTTTTTCATCAGAACGAGTCAAAATAACATTACAACCACTTTGTTCTAATAATTTTTGCAATTTTAGTGTAATAGAAAGATTAATCTCAGCTTCGCTAATTCCATTCTCAGATACAGCACCTCCATCAGGTTCACCATGTCCTGCATCTATAATAATCGTATGCGAACTTACAGGAGTTCCATTAGTTTGAATCGTTTGATTCAATTTTTCTTCTGCATATTGATTATCTTTATACATTAAAAGAAAACATAGTATTAAAAGTAAAAATAAAACAAATATCAATCTTTTTCTATTAAGTACCATTCCTTCATCACCAATTTCAATATATGCAAAAAAGCGATGCTTATGCATCGCTTTTAAGTTATTTCTACTAAATACTCGTTAATTCTTATTACTAATTCATCATGTGCTTCTTCTAAAGTTAAACCTTCTAGCTGTGCTCCAGCAAGAGTAATATGTCCTCCTCCGCCTAATTTTTCTAGAATGACTTGAACATTGATATCACCGATAGAACGGCCACTTATCATAATCTTATCACCCATTTTTCCCATAACAAATGATGCCGTAATATTACTAATTGTCAACAATTCATCAGCTGCTTTTGCACAGATTAAACCTGTATTTTCATCATCTCTAAGTGTCTTTGAAATAGCAATATTCTTTTCAATAATTTCTGCATTTCTTACAATTTCTGAAATCTCATTGTAGCTTTCTAAATCTGCTTGGAACCATTTCTTGACTCTAATGATATCAACACCAAACTTTCTTAAATAAGCTGCTGCTTCAAATGTTCTAACACCTGTTTTGAATGTGAAGTCCTTTGTATCTACCATAATTCCACCATATAAGCTCTCAGCTTCAATTAAGCTTAAATTAATATCTTCTTTTGAATACTGAACAATCTCTGTTACTAATTCCGCTGCTGAAGATGCATAAACTTCATGAAAGGAAACTTCTGTATCTTCAATAAAATCTGGGCTTTTTCTATGATGATCAATTAATATTTTATGTTTTGCATTTTTCAAAATACTAGGAAATTCAACATATCCCGCTTTATGTGTATCTAGAATAATTAATAATGTATCATCTGTTATTTGCTTAATTGCATCTTCTTCTGTCAAAATGATCTCTTTATATTCTTCTATACTAATTAACTCATCCCAGAATTTTCCTAAAGAATCTCCTGTAGGCTCAGTAACAATATTACATTGTTTTCCTAACGTTTTCGCAACACGATACATACCTAAACAAGAGCCAAGTGCATCAATATCAATGTTTTTATGTCCCATTAACATGACATTAGAAGAATTTTCAATCGCTAAAGCTATACTTTTAGCTACATTTCTTGCTTTTACTTTTGTTCTCTTCTCTGTCTCTAAAGTTTTTCCACCAAAGAATTTGTATTGACCATCGCGTCTAATAACCGCTTGATCTCCGCCTCTACCTAAAACAATATCCATTGCATTTACTGCATTTTTATATTTCTCGTAGTTGTTATTTCCATCTCCAGTTACTGCAATACTAATTGTTGTAGGAATCTTATTTGAACTCTCAATTGTTTTAACTTTATCCAAAATGCTAAACTTATCTTTTTCAAATTTAGATAAATATTGTTGTTCAAAAATGAATACAAACATATTTCTTTCATTTTTGACTATTAATCCACCAGTTTCTCCTGCCCATTCCATAATCATTTTTTCAATTCTAGCTAAGATATCTAATTTTTCTTCTGGAAGAGCTCTTTGAACAATATCTTCATAATTATCAATTCCAATCATTCCAATACAGGTTCTAGAATTGGCATATTTATCAAATAATTCATTATATTTAGTTTCATCAATAAAATATAAACTTAAAACATACTCTTTAGATTTTTTTCTATCTCTTCTTTTATAATTGGCAATAGATCCTCTAATTTGATATATTTTTCCGTTAATATTAAACTGTTTTAAAAACTCTTTTTTATCACTTTTTTCAATATCTAACTTAATTTCTTTTACAATTGGATTTAAATAAGTATTAATATCAATTGTTCCAAAAAGTTCTGTGAATTTCTTGCTTCTCCAAATAATATTTCCATCTGTTTGAATTAATACAAGTGGTATTGGCGAATTTACAATGTTAGACTTACTGGCGGTACTAACATCCATTGTAATTTCCTCAATATGATTCACAATTTCATTCTTTTTCCTTGTATTTTCCCAAAGTGTATATACAATAATTAATATATCCATCGTTATTGCTGGAATAATCCATCTTAAATCATATAAGCACAAAATAACACTTAAGATAATAATAATGATTAAATATATTTTTACTTTTGATAAAATTTTTCCAATAAAATTTGCATTTAAATCGGACACTATAAATCTCCCTAAAATTTATATTTGGGCGCAACAGCCCACACTATAGGCAATATTATATTACTAATTCCCAAATAAGTCAAATTTTGCAAATTAAGACTTGAGGAAAATTGAAGGAAATTGGGACGTACCACTTTTCCCTCCTTTATTTTTAAATCAAAAAAAGAGGGAAAAGTGGTACGTCCCAATTTCCCTCTAATTTCTTTTATTGTATTGTAATATCATGTGTATCTGAAAGTCCTGTGATTTTGTCCGTTCCAGTAATTGTAACAACTCCTGGTGCTCTTCCTGTAACAATTCCGCTATTATCGACAGTTGCAATATTATTATCTGAAGATTGATAATTTAATTTTACTTGAACTCCACTTGCTTCTGTAGGTCTAGTTGTATGAGAAATTTGACTTGTTTCTCCCACTCCAATTGTATCAAATTCTGCATCTAATGTTAATTTGCTAGCAGGAACAACAACACTTAAAGTAACTGTTCCTTCTACACCATATTCTGTACTTCTAGCAGTAACTACAGCGTCGCCTAAAGCAACCGCAGTAGCAATATCACCTTCAATTTTAATTACTTCTTCATCAGATGAAATTAATTCATACCCTTCGCCATTGGCAACATCTTGCCCATCAATGGAAAGTTTTAATTCTACTGTATCGCCAACATTTTTCAAATAATTATTTGTTGCCACTACTTGAATTACATGAATTGGCTCTGCTATTGTTCCAGCAGATTCTGAAATTGCAACTAATCTTTTTCCAAAGATAACTCCTTTATTTACAATAATCATTAATGCAATAATTGCTGATATCGCAAAAATAATTGCTGACCATCTTAACCTTCGATTTAATCTAGCATCACTGCTTTTCTTACTTCTTCCCATTTTTTCTCCTCTTTTTTGTGATGATGTAAAAAGTATACCATATAATTATTTTTTAGTAAAGTTTTTTAATTTATCTTTTTTATAAGACATTGCTAATTTTCAAAACGTTTCAAAAAATAAAAGCAGGCCTTTTTAGCCTACTTTTATCATCTTTTTAATGAATTAATTTAATAAAATATAATATTAAGCTTGCTTTTCTTGGTAATCCTCCTGTTGGTGGAACAATAGCTACTTTATTGGTACACTCTGCAAAATCTATCTCTTTTTTCAAATTCATTAAAGTATCAACATACGTATTACCAGGAAAAATTCCAATTGCTGTATCTATGATTGAAGTTGGGTTTGTAATTAGGTCCATTCCTCTTCTAAATCCATTGTTTCGATATCCTAATACTTCAACATTTGCATCTGTTTCAAAACTCACAATATCTTCACTTGATAAAAATCTACTTCCCAAAACATGTACTTCGAAAATTTCATTTGGCGCTAAACTAAATCCATCAATTGAACTATCTTTTACTAGAGTAAGAGTTGTTCTATTACTATAAGTATTATAATTACTTAATGAAATCTTTCCTGCTCCATACAAGCTCTCGCCAGTTGTATATGTCCAGCCAATATCAGAATTAGAAATTTGAGAATTAGATAATAGTTTCGCATTTTCTGAGTAAATTAATTCTGAAGGAAGATGTGCTACCAATTCTAAATGATGACATGTGTATGGAGAATTATTTTGTACTGTCATTGTATATTCAACTTCTACTGTTGTTCCTTGCGCTATCTCTGAATCAATACATTCAAATAACATCTGCTCTGATCCCATTTCTCTTTCTTTATAAGAAAGTACATCATTTGTAGATAGCGTTACTCTCATATTTGTTGCAGTAATATTTGTTGCTAATGTGAAATTTGGTCTTTGCGTAACTCCTAAATTAACACCTGTGTGTGATGCTATTTCATATCTCAATGTTAATGTATATGTATCATCAAATTCTACTTCACCAGTCTCTTCATCTACAGTATATTTTATATATGTTCCCTGCTTATAAGATTCTGTTGTAACAATTGTAGCCCCATTTAGTTCATAGAAATTTCCTCCATAGTAATAGCTATTAGGTAATGATGGAAACGTTGGTGAATCAATATGGAATACACCACATTCTGCAGTCATATATAGAGCTTCTCCTAAATCTTCTATAATTCTCAAATTGTCATAAATCAAATTATATAAATCGTTCAGAGTTAACTCTCCATAAATAGTTGCCTCATTTAAAGGATCTATAATTTCCATACTATTTAATTGACTAGCAATATTATTTCCACTAATATTTTTGATATCGATTGGATTCATAAATGCATAATAAAAATCATTAGAATCGTCACTATAAACATAAATTTTCTTATTTTCTCCATCTAATATCACATTCTTTTTATTAAATGTTTTTATTACAATTCCTCTTTTAATCGCAATCATTTCTTCGCCAGTATCTGAATTTGTAAACTCAAAGTAATCTGTAAAATTATAGCTTTTAATTTTAATAAACTTTCCATCTACAGCCACTCTTCTATCAACATCTTCATATCCTTTTACAATATATGTTTTAGAATCGTCTTCTCCAAATACAGAAATACTTTCTATCCATTCTGGAATATCTAAGATAATAGAGCTTGCTAATTCATCTCCATCTTGCTTTACTACATAATAAATTCCTGAATCACTTCCAAAAATGCTATCTGCCCAAGCTTGCTCCTCAGCATCATCAGATTTTACGATTAAGCACATTAATTTTGTATTACTATTTGCAATTTCTACCAATCTCTCTATTGTTGATTCTTTAACCATTTGTAATGTTTCTAAAACAACTTCATCTGAATCATCTTTATATACTTGAACTACCTCTCTACTTACATTTAACCCCTTGGTTGGAATACCATCTGAAATAAATACAATTGCTGTATTAGAATTAGCTCCTGTATTATAAAATGAATCCTCTGCTTTATTAAGAGCATCAATCATATAAGTATTAGCACTTAATGGATCATCATGTGTTTGAATATAATCTAAAACTTCATTTAAATACGTCTCATCTTTTGTTAAACTTGCTGCTCTATAAGCATCTCCAGAAAAAGCAACTAATCCAATATAAATATTCTCACCACAATTTAATAGGTTATTAATCAATTTTCTTGTAGCATCTATTTCAACATCTAATCTTCTTTTTGTCTCTCCACTTCCCATTTCAACTTCAATTGTTCTAGCACTTGTTGAACAGTCTAAAACAATCATAAACTGGATAGCACCCTTGCCACTATGTTCAATCTCTGTTCTTGTAACATTACTAATGACTGTATAATCATTTCCATTCACTTCAGAAGTAATGTAATCATATCCATTATACTTTAAAGCAAGTGGCACATTAGACGTATCATTTGTATCACCATATTTATACTTAATTGTATATTCTCCTTCTGGTAAATCTGAGAAATTGAATGTTCCGTCTTCTTCTGTATAAGTCTCAGCAACAATCTCAGAAGTTGTATTGTTGTATGCTGTTACTTTTACCCCGCTCAATTCCGACTCTTGGAATCTCAATTCCGTCTATTTCAGAAGAATTATCAGTTCTCTCATAAGCTCTACCCATAATTCCTCTATACCCGCTTTTTACAATTGTCACATTGCCTGATGATGAACCTGAATCACCTTCTGGGTCTGGAGTTGTTGGATCATCTGTACCATAAGTTGGTGGTCTGGTTCCACTCTCATCTCTCGCATTATCCAATAATGAAGAAGAGTAAGAAACTGGCTCTAACAAGATTAAACCTATTCCAATTATCAATAGAAAAATGAACGTTAATTTTAGCAATTTTTTGGTATCTTTCATATTGCTCTTCTCCTTTCTAAAAAATATTTCCATACTTACTAATATTTTACCATAAATCCAGTCCAGAAGCAAATTTGAGGCATTTTCGCTCTATTCTTTTGAAATCTTCAAAAGTCTAAAAAAGAAGATTATCTGCACTCAATTTACGGATAATCTTCCCTATTTTAAATATTGTTTACTATTTTTCTCCATCAATTAAAACATAGTATTGCATTTTTTCTCTTAAATCATAGTATTCTTGCTGCTTTTTATTTAAATTTTCTGTCCAATATAGTTTTCCATCTATATCTTGACTTACCAAATAATTACTGCTTGGAAGTTCATTTTTATGATTATATAACCATTTATAATAACTTGATAAATCTAATCCCATCTTATTAGTAATTGTCGGCAATAACAAATCTGGACTTAAATACTCTAAATTTTCATTTTCTCCCATATCGAAATTAGCCAAAATCAGAGCTTGTGTATTATATTTTCGATAAGAATCTAATAAATCATCGCCTGTATTAAAGTATTTTAATTCATTTAATAAATCTTCACTTGTGTCAGGATCTGATAAATATGGTAAATGATCTCCATAAAATACAATTATCGTTGGTTCTTCAAATGTTTGAATAAAGTCATATAGTCTACCCAATTCCTTGTCTGCATCATAACAACTTTGCGCATAAGACTTTATTACACTCGTTTGAGCTGGATTTAAACTAGATGATTCAATTTCAAAATCATAGCTATCGTATTTTTTCTCTACAAACGGCATGTGAGACTCAATTGTACAATTCATATAAAATAATTTTTCATCTTCTTTTTTATTTTGCAAAGCCTCAATTGCACCATCAATTAAATACTCATCAGATGTATAATATCCTTTACGATGTGCTTTATCATTTTTCTCTTCATATTCGTTAATTCCAAGCCTTTCATAGACATGCTCTGAATTAAAAAAATCTTTTCCAAAAACAACTTTTGTGTAATATCCGTTATTTTTTAATTCTTTCACTAAAGAATGGCGATCAGCTACTCTATCATTATTATATAAAGACATAAAAGGTGTATATCCTTTTCCAAAGAAATCCAAGCTATATCCTGTTAAAAACTCAAATTCTACATTAGCTGAAATTCCACCATAAGAAGGCGTTATCATATTTACAAAAATCCCTTCTTCTTTCAAACGATTAAAATTAGAAGTCACTGGTGTTGAAAAAGTTACATCCTCTTCAATTACACTAATATCAAAAAAGCTTTCTGAAAAAGTAACAATAATATTAGCTTTTTCCCAAGTATTTTCTGTTTCTTTTTTATCATACTCTTTTAAGATTTTTGCAAGTTCTGCTTTATCATAATCGTCTGGTTCAAAAATTCTAGATTCTAACAAATTCGCATACATTCCACCAAGCATTGTATATTCTGAATAATATTGCATATTAGAAGAATTATGACGATAGTCCTTGGCTTTATCTTTATCAAAAACTTTATTTAACATAAATGTTTTTACTGATTTGTTTGGAACAAATAAAATAATTAAAATCATTAATGGTACAAGACTGCCGCAAATTCGAAAAGATTTATTGGCTTTTATATTACACTTACTGACAATCCAAATTAATATAACCAAAACTACTGCCAAAAAGCAGAAAATCGGAACCATTCCCCAAAGTGTTTTTAAAATAGTTTCTTTCATTAAAGTACCAATTTCACCAGCATTACTTGCGTAAATAAAATCGCCAAATGTTAATGGCTCGTAAGTATAAGTATATCTTAATTTATTAACAAACTCTAAAATCCAAAGAAGAATTGCTTGAATGATTGTACTTCTCTTACTATTACCTGTAATTGCTGTTAATAACATGTGAATCACTTCTAGTAGAAGCAAGCTAAAAATTACTGGTTTTGGTTTTAAATAATACCAAATTTTTGTTGTATAGTTTAAGGTTAAAATCATAAGTCCCCAAAGAGCTACCGGTGTTAAAAGAAAGACAACAATATCTAGAATCTTCTTGCGATTGGGAGTTAAAAATTTTCTTCTTATTAGGCTTTCTTCACTATAATCCTGATTAATTTCAATATTTCTATTCTTCATAAGCTTTTTCCTTTCTGATTTGACTATTTTAACATACTTTAAAGAAAAAAACAACCTAAAAAAGACAATAGGAGTAGCAACGCCACTCCCATTGGACTTTCGTCTTTGTTTATTCTCTGAAAACCAGGGTTTTACAGAGAGATGACTTCGCAGATATCGCAGATTCCTTTCAGCTTGTCCAACTTCGAAGAATCATGCGCCCCGGGCACGATAAAGACAATTTTTCTGAAATGCAATCCTGTTTCTTCAACGTCATTGAACTGCATGTCAGACATCAGTGTCAATTCGCTGATTCCACTTTCCTGCATTTGTTTTAGGCATTCCCATCCATGCGTCTGACCACTGGCCTTCTTTTTAGCTGCTTCAGCAAGCGAAAGTTTTTCGATCGTGTCGGCAAAGCGCCAGATTTTTTTAACTTGCTTCTTGTGAGCTTTCAGATACTTGATCATATCCGCATAGATGATTGACACACTACCAGAACCATCCAGAGCAATATTGCCTGTTTGAATAACCTTTTTTACCCAATCAGGTTCCTTTTCGCCACGAAGCAAAAGCAGAGCTAAGATTACTTCAACCAGCATTGCTACGGTTGTGATAAAGGCAATCCATATATCTCTGACATAGCTCGGAGCTAGGTAATTTCCGGGTTCAAGAGCACGATCATCGTTTACATTGATATCCGGAATAATTTTCTCTGGAGCCACTTCCACATCAGTTTCAACAATTCTCTTCTCTGCGGTAAGATAATTATCGAAAATAACGTTTTTTCTCCCATCAGGGAAGACAAAGATTAATGTAGAAGTTTCCTCTTCAAGAGAGTTTGTCAGCATTTCCCGATACTGTGCCAAGTTCTGCTCTTCCACATCTGCAGGTACAAACACGTACAGTTCTCTGTTTTTATAGAATTTTCCCTCAAAAGAGTTCAAATCCTCTATAGGATAAGATTCAAGGTCTGACACAAGACCCAGTTCCTTAATTCCCATATCCAGAGCAAGAACTGTGTTCTTTGCGATTTGGCTATTGCCTCCAGGCTGGCCCAGATAATCGCTAAAAACGATGATTTCATCATATCCCGCATTAGCATAAACTGTGCCATCCATGCTTCCAGAGCCATCTACTAATAAGACTTTGGTTTCAGGCTCAAGATCAACGGGAATCTCAATGTGTTCGGTCTTAAACTGGTTAGCCTTAGACCATGTTGTTGTGACAGTCACATTACCAGTCATAGACGGTGCGATGTCAGCCGGGGTTGTTTTGACTACTGTGATAACAGCAACTATTGCTATTACTGCTACCAGTGCCATGGCGATTGCCAAGGCGATGTTTCTCGCGTTCTTCATTTTTTGTCCTCCTTGTGATGAAAAGAACGGAATTAAAAGTACCACTGCAAGTCATGCTTCATGCACTTGAATCATTATTCGTGCATTTCACTAAAGCAAGAACTTACACTTTTATTATATCAGAAAAAATGCAATTTTTCAATCGTTATGTAAACTTTATTAGAAAGTTTTAGAAAATTTTTGTTTTTTCTACTTTCTAAAAATTGCTACAGTTCTTATTTCCCATACTATTTAATCAATACATAAATAAAAGAATATATTATCTTATGAGGAGTGAAAGAGCGCTAGGAGTAAATCATCTATTTTCTTATTCTTTATAATGTGGTGGAGCCCGCATACTTGTGGGGAGACTGCTTTATAATGAATTAGAAAATGATGAGATACGACGAAGCACGGGGAGAGCGACCGATTAAGATAATATATTCTTTTTTTACTAAAAATGGGAAATGAGGACCGTCCCCATTTCCCATTCTATTATTCAGCTTTTATTTCAGCTTCACTACCTACTGTTACATCATTTTCTGTATGAATTTTAACTTTTTGATATTTCTTTAAACCAGTTCCAGCAGGAATTAATTTACCGATTAAAACGTTTTCTTTTAATCCGATTAAATTATCAACTTTACCTTTGATAGCAGCATCTGTTAATACTTTTGTTGTCTCTTGGAAAGATGCAGCAGACAAGAAACTTTCTGTTGCAATGGCAGCTTTTGTAATACCAAGTAATACTCTCTTACCAGTAGCAGGTTTCTTTCCAGCAGCGATTAACTCATTATTAACATTCTCAAATTCTATCATGTCAACTAAAGATGCAGCGTAGAATCCACTGTCTCCAGTATCTTCTATTCTAATCTTTCTTAACATTTGTCTAGTAATAGTTTCAATGTGTTTATCGTTAATATCAACACCTTGGTTTCTATAAACTTTTTGAACTTCAGCGATGATATATCTGTAAACACCTTCAGGTCCTCTGATTGGAAGTAATTCGTTAGGGTTAACAGAACCTTCAGTTAATTGATCTCCAGCTTCTACTACGTCACCTGGTTTTACTCTTAATTTAGAGCCAAAGCTTACAACGTATGTTTTGCTGTTATCTTTAGAAGTTACAGTAACTTCTTTTCTCTTCTTATTATCTTGAATTGAAACTGTACCACCAATTTCAGTGATTGTAGCAACACCTTTAGGGTTTCTAGCTTCAAATAACTCTTCAACTCTAGGAAGACCTTGTGTAATATCTCCACCAGCAACACCACCAGAGTGGAATGTTCTCATAGTAAGCTGTGTACCAGGCTCACCAATTGATTGTGCAGCGATAATACCAACAGATTCACCCATGTTTACTAATTCACGAGTAGCTAATCCCATACCATAGCATTTTCTACAAGCACCATGTTTACATCTACATCCAAGTACTGAACGAACATATAAACCTGTGATTCCAGCGTCTACTATTTTCTTAGCATCTGCGTCTGTCATCATTTGATCAGGAGTTGCAAGAACTTCTTTTGTCTTAGGATCTTTTACAACTTCAAGTGGGAATCTACCTACTAGTCTTTCTTCTAATTTTTCTAGTACTTGATTTCCATCTTTAATATCTTCTACATAAATACCCTCATGAGTTCCACAGTCTTCTTCACGAATAACAATATCTTGTGATACGTCAACTAATCTTCTTGTTAAGTATCCAGAGTCAGCTGTTCTTAAAGCAGTATCTGTTAAACCTTTTCTAGCACCGTGTGATGATACGAAATACTCTAGAGTATCTAGACCTTCACGGAAGCAAGATTTAACCGGAATTTCAACAGCTTTACCTGAAGTATTGGCCATCAAACCACGCATACCTGCAATTTGTCTTAACTGGTTCATGTTACCACGGGCACCAGATTGAGCCATCATGAAGATTGGGTTTAATTCATCAAAGTTGTTTTTCATAGCTTCTGTTACATCATCAGTAGCTTTCTCCCAAACTTTAATAACTTCATTGTATCTATCTTCTTCTGTTAATAAACCTCTTCTATAGCTCTTTAAGATGTTTGCAACTTTTTCATCAGCATCAGCTAAAATTGCTTTTTTCTCAGGTGGAACTGAAACGTCAGCAACAGACACTGTAATAGCTGCTTTTGTTGAATATTTATATCCTGTTGATTTGATATAATCTAGAACTTTTGCAGATTCTGATAATCCATGTTTATTAATACATTTTGCAATAATTGTTCCTAAGTTTTTCTTCATAACTAAGAAATCAATTTCTAAGTCAAATGCTTTTTCTGGATCTGATCTATCAACGAATCCTAAATCTTGAGGAATTCCTTGATTGTAGATTAATCTACCAACAGTAGTTTCGATAGTTTTTGTTTTAATTTCTCCATCGATTTCTTTTTGTCTTCTAATTTTTACTTTAGAATGTAGTCCAACATCACCATTTTGGTATGCCATTAAAGCTTCGTCTTCATCTTTAAAGTACATTCCTTCACCCTTTTCACCGTCAATTTGAACAGTTAAGTAGTATGCACCTAAAATCATATCCTGTGTAGGAACTGTAACTGGCTTACCATCTTGTGGTTTCAATAAGTTGTTTACTGATAACATTAAGTATCTAGCTTCTGCTTGGGCTTCTGGTGTTAATGGAACGTGAACAGCCATCTGGTCGCCATCGAAGTCAGCATTGAATGCTGTACAAACTAATGGGTGAAGTTTAATTGCTCTACCTTCAACCAATACTGGTTGGAATGCTTGGATACCAAGTCTATGTAGAGTTGGAGCACGGTTTAGCATAACTGGGTGATCTTGAATAACTTCCTCTAAGATATCCCATACTTCTGGTCTTAATTTTTCAACCATACGTTTTGCATTTTTAATGTTATGAGCAATTCCTCTTGATACTAATTCTTTCATAACAAATGGTTTGAATAACTCTACAGCCATTTCTTTTGGAAGACCGCATTGATAAATTTTCAATTCTGGTCCAACTACGATAACAGAACGTCCAGAATAGTCAACACGTTTACCAAGTAAGTTTTGACGGAAACGACCTTGTTTTCCTTTTAACATATCTGATAAAGATTTCAATGGTCTATTTCCAGCACCTGTTACTGGTCTTCCACGTCTTCCGTTATCAATTAAAGCATCAACTGATTCTTGAAGCATTCTCTTTTCATTTCTAACAATGATTTCTGGAGCTCCAAGCTCTAATAATCTTTTTAATCTGTTATTTCTATTAATAACTCTTCTATATAAATCGTTTAAGTCTGATGTTGCAAATCTACCACCATCTAATTGAACCATTGGTCTTAAATCTGGTGGAATTACTGGAATTACATTCATAACCATCCATTCTGGCTTATTTCCAGATAATCTAAAACTTTCTACTGTATCTAATCTTTTAACGATTTTTGCTCTTCTTTGTTCGCTAGCTTTTTCTAAATCTTTCTTTAACTTCTTAGATAATTTTTCAACATCTACTTCAGCTAATAATTTTTGAATAGCTTCCGCTCCCATTTCAGCTTTAAAAGAACCTTTTCCATATTTCTCAACAGCTTCAGTATATTCTTTTTCAGTTAATACTTGGTATTTTTCTAGTCCTGATTCACCTTTATCTGTTACAATATATGAAGCAAAGTAAATAACTTTTTCTAAGTTTCTAGGGCTAATATCTAATAACAATGCTACTCTACTTGGAATTCCTTTGAAATACCAAATATGAGCGATTGGAGCTGCAAGCTCGATATGTCCCATTCTTTCTCTTCTTACTTTAGATGTAGTAACTTCAACACCACATCTATCACAAACTATTCCTTTATATCTAACTCTTTTATATTTACCACAATGACATTCCCAGTCTTTTGTAGGACCAAATATTTTTTCACAGAATAATCCATCTTTTTCTGGTTTAAGAGTTCTATAATTGATAGTTTCTGGTTTCTTAACTTCTCCATGAGACCAACTTCTTATTTTCTCATCTGAAGCTAAGCCAATTTGAATTTTATTAAAATTTTCTAATTCTTCCATGAATTAGCCTCCTTCTACTCATCTTCTTTGTCATCATCATTTAGCTTATCTAACTCTTTTAATATTTCATCATCTGGTATTTCATCATCTAAAATATTTGTGAAAAACTCATCATCTTCGTCTTCAGATTCTTCATCAACTTCGCTCATTCCTTCTAAGTTTTCCTCTGTTTCCATATCTTCTTCTAAGACATGGCTAACTTCGTCTTCATCATATTCAGAATTTTCTTTAACTTCGATTTCATTATTAGAATCATCATAAAGTTTGATATCTAATCCTAAAGACTCTAATTCTTTAATTAAAACTTTGAATGCTTCAGGAATTCCTGGTTCAGGAATATTTTCACCTTTTACAATAGATTCATAAGTTTTAACACGTCCGATAACATCATCTGATTTAACAGTTAAGATTTCTTGAAGTGTGTAAGCAGCACCATAAGCTTCCAATGCCCAAACTTCCATTTCACCGAATCTCTGTCCACCGAATTGAGCTTTACCACCAAGAGGTTGTTGTGTAACTAATGAGTATGGACCAGTTGAACGAGCATGGATTTTATCATCAACTAAGTGGTGAAGTTTTAACATATACATAACACCAACTGTAACTGGTTTATCAAATGGATCTCCTGTTCTACCATCATAAAGAACCGTTTTTCCGTTTGATTCTAATCCTGCCATTTCAAGCATGTTTTCAACGTCTTCTTCAGAAGCACCGT
The DNA here is from genome assembly GCA_017477355.1 of Clostridia bacterium. Classification (GTDB taxonomy): domain Bacteria; phylum Bacillota; class Clostridia; order TANB77; family CAG-508; genus Scatovivens. The sequence goes on along the minus strand of JAFUWA010000023.1, from coordinate 5,664 downwards.
CAAATACTGGGGTAGCAATATTCCATCCTAACATTCTACAAGCTGCTCCTAAGTGAACCTCAAGTACCTGTCCTAAGTTCATACGAGAAGGAACACCTAATGGGTTTAATACAACATCTACTGGTGTACCATCTGGTAAGAATGGCATATCTTCTGATGGAAGAATTCTAGAAATAACACCTTTATTTCCGTGACGTCCAGACATTTTATCACCAACAGAGATTTTTCTCTTTTGAGCAATATAAACTCTGATTACTTGGTTTACTCCAGGAGCTAATTCATCTGAATTTTCTCTAGTATAAACTTTAACATCAACAATTGTACCAGCTTCACCATGTGGTACTCTTAAAGAAGTATCTCTAACTTCTCTTGCTTTTTCACCGAAGATTGCTCTTAATAATCTTTCTTCAGCAGTAAGTTCTGTTTCTCCTTTTGGAGTAACTTTACCAACTAGGATATCTCCTGGTTTAACTTCTGCACCGATTCTGATGATACCGTTTTCATCTAAGTCTCTAAGTGAATCTTCACCAACATTTGGAATATCACGAGTGATTTCTTCTGGACCTAATTTTGTATCACGGCATTCACAATCATAGTCTTCAATATGGATAGATGTTAAAACATCTTCCTTAACTAATCTTTCATTTAATAGAATAGCGTCCTCGTAATTATAACCTTCCCAAGTTGTAAAAGCGATAAGTAAGTTTTTACCAAGACTCATTTCACCATTCTTTGTAGCAGGACCGTCTGCAATGATGTCATTTTTCTTGATTTTCTCTCCTTCTTTTACAATTGGTCTTTGGTTAATACAAGTAGCACCATTTGTTCTCTTGAATTTTCTTAAATGGTAAGTATGAACTTCTCCTTCTTTGTTAGTGACATCAACTTCATCACCAACAACACGAGTTACAACACCATCTTCTTCAGCTACGACTACAATTCCTGAGTCTTTAGCTGCTCTATATTCGATACCAGTTCCAACCATTGGTGCTTCAGTAAGCATTAATGGAACTGCTTGACGTTGCATGTTTGCACCCATTAAGGCACGATTAGCATCATCATGCTCTAAGAATGGAATCATAGCAGCTGCAACAGATACTAATTGTTTTGGAGAAATATCCATATAATCAACATCTTCTTTTGCAACTTCTTTGATATCATTCAAATATCTAACTCTGACTCTATCATTTACAAATTTTCCATCTTTATCTAATGGCTCTGATGCTTGACAGATGTTATTTCCATCTTCTTCATCAGCTGTCATGTATTCGATAATGTCTGTTACTTTTCCTGTTTTCTTATCTACCTTTCTGTATGGAGTTTCAACAAATCCATATTCATTGATAATACAGAAAGTAGTTAAAGCTGAGATAAGACCGATGTTTGGACCTTCAGGAGACTCAATTGGACATAATCTTCCATAGTGAGTATAGTGAATATCACGAACCTCGAATCCAGCTCTTTCTCTAGACAAACCACCAGGTCCTAATGCTGAAATTCTTCTTTTATGTGTTAATTCTGATAATGGGTTTGTTTGATCCATAAATTGTGATAATTGAGAACTTCCGAAGAATTCTCTAATTGATGATGTAATTGGTTTTGTATTAATTAAAGTTTGTGGAGTAATTACATCTAAGTCTTGAATTGTCATTCTTTCACGAACAACTCTCTCTAAACGAGTTAAACCAATTCTGAATTGGTTTTGTAATAACTCACCAACACATCTAATACGTCTATTTCCTAAGTGGTCAATATCATCTTTTCTTCCTAATCCATGCTCTAAATTTAATAAGTAGTTAATAGAAGCTAAAATATCTTCTGTTACAATATGTTTTGGAACTAATTCAAAACGTCTTTCAAATACAACACGTTTTAAATCCTTTGGATCTGTATGCTCTAAAATATTTTTTAATACTTCATAGTTTACATCAACCTTAATTTTTGCATATTCTGCAATTTTTGGATCAACATATTCTTTAATGTCAACAGTTCCGTTACCAATAACTTTTACTCTTGTTCCTTCAATGTCAACATAAACAACATTGATACCGCTATTTTGAATAGCGCGAGCTGCTTCTTTAGAAATTGTTTCATCTTTTTCTACTAAAACTTCTCCAGTTTCAGGATGAACAACTGTATCACAAGAAACTTGACCAGCAATTCTACTAGCTAGACTTAATTTTTTGTTGTATTTATATCTACCAACTTTTGATAAATCATATCTTCTTGAATCGAAGAATAATCCATCAAATAAGTTTCTAGCTGCATCAACTGTTGGAAGTTCACCTGGTCTTAATTTTTTGTAGATTTCGATTAAAGCTTCATCAGCTGTTTTGATAGGATCTTTTGCAATAGTTGATAAGATTTTATCTTCTTCACCGAAGAAATCAATAATCTTGTCATCTGTATCAAGTCCTACAGCTCTTAAAAGGCATGTAACTGGTATTTTTCTAGTTCTATCAATTCTAACATAGAAAACATCGTTACTATCTGTTTCATACTCAAGCCACGCACCTCTGATTGGCATAACAGTTGAAGTATAAACTTTCTTACCTGTTTTGTCATAAGTCCAATCATAGTAGCATCCTGGAGAACGAACTAACTGGCTAACTACAACTCTCTCTGCACCATTGATAACGAATGTACCGCTATCTGTCATAACTGGGAAATCACCAAGATAAATTTCTTGTTCTTTAATTTCACCTGTTTCACGGTTAATTAATCTTACTTTTACGTGTAATCTAGTAGAGTAAGTAGCATCTCTTTCTTTTGCTTCTTCCAAAGAATACTTTGTTTTTTCTTCCATGTAGTAATCAAAGAATTCTAATACAAGATTTCCTGTATAGTCGATAATAGGAGAAACATCTTCTAAAACTTCGCCTAGACCTTCTTTGATAAACCAATCGTAAGAATCTTTTTGCACTTGAATTAAATTAGGGATATCTACGCTATCACCAATTTTGGCAAAAGTCTTACGGACGCACTTTTCGTGCACAACGTCTTTTACGCTTACCTTATTCATTCTTTTCCTTCCTTATATTAAATTTTAGCAGGATTGTTGTTTTATGCAAAGTCCCTCTTGTGAAGAATAATTATTATACTATTTCAAAATCCCTGCTTGCAAATCTTGAAATAATATAGTTCCTATTCCACCAATTCCTCTTTGCATAAATTAGAATTAAATATTTTGTGAAAAAATTTATAAAAATCTAACAAAGATTATACAAAAAATTCCCAGAAAAGTCAAGCTTTTTTGGGAATTTCATTACAAAAATATTACAGATTTAAAAACATATTATTTAATCAAAAAGTATATCAATATTATTTTTCTTTTTTCTTTGCTGTCGCTTTTATTTTCTCCAATTCTTTTTCCTTCTCACGTTCTTCAACAAAATCTAGCACAAACACTTTAATTAAACCAATCATTGGAACCGCTAGAAACATTCCTACTACGCCAAACCATGCACCAAATAATGTTACTGAGAAAACAATTAAAATTCTACTAATATTTAAAGAATCTCCTAAAATCTTAGGATTGATAATATTAGCATCAATTTGCTGTAAAATAATAACTACTAAAGCAAGCCATAAAGCTTGTGCTAATCCTCCTGTAAAAATTGTTAATATTACTGCAAATCCAACGGCAGCAATTGCTCCAAAATATGGAATAATATTAAACAATCCGATTAGGAATCCTAATAATCCAGCATATTTAACATGCATAATTAACATTGCAATACTTGTAATAATTCCTACAATAATGGCATCAAAGATTTGAGCTGTAATAAACTTATAAAAGATATCATTTAGTTTTCCATAATATCTAGAAACTCTGTTATATCCCTTTTCACTACAAACAGAATGAAATAGATTTTTTAAAAAGCTTTTAATATCTGATCTTTCAGATAAAATATAGAAAGACACTACTAATGTAATAAATACATCAAAAATTGCCCCTGCAAAACTAGTAATTGTTTTTATATATTTACTAATATTATCAAACTCAAAGAAACTTACTATCATTTCCTCAATATTTAGTTCTTCTAATTTTTTAACATAACTAACTGCATCTATTTTTGCTAATAGAGAATCCTCTGGTAATCCTTCTAAATATTCAATTGCCCTATTATAATAATTAGGTATACTTTTGGCTAATTCTACTAAACTTTCATATAATAACGGAAAAATAACCTTAAAGAGCAATACGATTGCTATAATTACAATAGCATAAATAATTACAATAGAAATAAATCTCGCTCTTTTTGAAATTACTTTCCATTTTGATTTTGCAATCCAATTTTCTATTTTTCTACAAGGGAAATACAATAAATATGCTAATAATACTGCAAAACCGAACGGTACCAAAATTTTAATTAAACCTTGTAACCATGTAAATATAGCACCTACGCTATCAATTGTTTTATAAATTGTAATTAAGGCAACTGCAAATATAAACCAACCAATATATCTTGTAAATTTTTTATCCTTCATTTTAATTCCTTTCAAAATAATATATTGTTTTTGTAATTTATTAAACTTTTATATCTAATTCAACTGGACAATGGTCACTACCGACAATGTCTGGATGAATTTTAGCTTCCACGATATTTTCTTTTAATTTTTCTGATACGATAAAATAATCAATTCTCCAACCAATATTCTTTTCTCTTGCATGTCCCATATAAGACCACCAACTATAACTATCTACTTTAGTTGGATATAGATATCGAAAAGAATCTACAAAACCACTTTTTAATAAATTTGTCATCTGACTTCTTTCTTCATCTGTAAAACCTGCATTACCTCGATTTGTTTTTGGGTTTTTTAAATCAATTTCTTGATGAGCAACATTCAAATCTCCACAGAGAATCACTGGTTTTACTTTATCCAAATTAGTTAAATACTTTCTAAAAGCTTCTTCCCATTTCATTCTATAATCTAATCGCTCTAATTCTCTTTTCGCATTAGGGGTATAACAATTTACTAAATAAAACTTTTCAAATTCTAAAGTAATAACTCTTCCTTCTTGATCATGTTCTTCTATACCAATTCCATATTTTACAGTAATTGGCTCACTTTTTGTAAATACTGCAGTTCCAGAATATCCCTTCTTGACAGCACTGTTAAAATATTGCTGATATCCAGCAAAAGAAATATCTAATTGACCTTCTTGCATCTTTGTTTCTTGAATACAAAATATATCTGCATCTAACTCTTCAAAAACTTCATAGAAACCTTTATTTACTACTGCCCTTAATCCATTTACATTCCAAGAAATCAATTTCAAATCCATCTATTACCCCTTTTAATTATATCTATACATTCTAATTATACTGATAAGTTTTGTAAATAGCAAGCATTTTACCAAAAAACATTCTTAATATGGTTGATATAACATTTTTGATATTTTCTTAAATAAACTTCTATTACATCAAATCTTACATTGCAATTCCATAAATCATATCGATATAAAAAATATTTTGCTGTACCCAAAATATGATTTCTCTTAAACATTGTTACTGATTCTGCTGGAAAACCATAATTGGTTCCACTTCTTGTCTTAATCTCTGCAAAAACAATTTCTTCTTTATCTTTGAAAATAACATCAATTTCTCCAGAAAGTCAACGTAAATTTTGTGTTAATATTTCATATCCATATTGTTC
>JAFUWA010000022.1 GCA_017477355.1 Clostridia bacterium | reverse complement strand
CTAATATTAAAGTTTTTCCTTCATATTCTTCTTTATCTGTTTTAATACTGAAATTTTCTATTTTTTCGATATGCAAAACTTCTTCTTTTCTTATATCAATTCCTAAATTTTTTGCTTGCTTGATGCCATTTTCATATAAGTCTTTTCCAGAAATTCCATTTTCAAATCCATAATAATTATCAATTAAGTGTGCTTTTTCAAGATTAGATTCTCCATTATATAAAATTAATACTTCTTTATTTGCTCTTTTTGCATAAAGTCCAGCAGATATTCCAGCAGGGCCAGCCCCTATAATAATTACATCATACATATTCTTTCCTCCATCTGTTATTGATTCTCTTGAAAATGATTTAATATTTTATAAAGTATTTTATATAATTCACCAGCTTCTTTTGGCTCTAAATTAACGCACTTTCCAAGTTCTTCTGGAACACTTTTTGCTTTTTTTCTCAAATCCATTCCCTCTTTTGTAATTTGAATCACAAGATTTCTTTCATCATCTTTACATCTTGTTCTTGTAATATATTTTTTGGTTTCTAACTTTTTCAAAAGTGGTGTTAAAGTTCCTGAATCTAAGTATAATTTTTCTCCCAATGTTTTAACATTTGTCTCTTGTTCTTCCCACATTACCATCATTACAATATATTGTGTATATGTTAAATCTAATTCTTCCAAAAGTGGTGTATATCTTCTTACAATTTCTTTTGAACAAGCATATAGCGGAAAACATAATTGATTTTCTAATTTCAAACAGTCATAATTTTCTTTCATCTCTAATTTCTAACCTCTAATTTCTATCTTCTAGCCCAATAATTCTACAACTTTTGATTCCATATCTTCTGGTTTATATGTTGGTGAAAATCTTGCTACAACATTTCCTTCTCTATCTACTAAGAATTTGGTAAAATTCCATTTGATATCTCCAGTTTTTTTAGTAGTTGTACTGATTTTTTCAACAGCTTTCATTGCCATTTTATTTTTTAATCCTTCAATCTCATCTTCTTTTACTTGTTCTTTCAAGCAAGTAAATACAGGTGATTCATTTTCTCCATTTACTTCAATCTTTTTGAATTGATCAAATGTTGTTTTATATTTAGCTGTACAAAATTCATGAATTTCATCATCAGATCCTGGTGCTTGATGTCCAAATTGATCACATGGAAAATCTAAAATTTCTAATCCTTGCTCATGATATTTTTGATACAATTCTTCCAATCCTTTGTATTGAGGTGTAAATCCGCATCCTGTAGCTGTATTAACAACTAATAATACTTTTCCTTTAAAATCTGCTAAGCTTACATCCTCTCCTTTTCTATTTTTTACAGTAATGTCATAAATACTCCTAATTTTTCTCCTTTCATTTTTTATTATTTGTATTTTTATTTTATTTAATTCGATTTCGTAAAATTAGATTGTATGCAATTTAATTATATATAAAAAAAGTAATTTGTCAAGTATTTTAACATAAAATATTTTGTACAAATCCAAAAGAATATACTAAATATTCAGATACTTTACGTCGGTCGACATCCTCTAGCGTTTAAGTTTGCTGGAAGTCTCCATTCCTTAAGTATCTTCATATTTGTATATACTTTTGGATTTTTAACAAATTAAATTTTTGAAATCATTAAATTGCTTGAACTATATCTTTTCAATCCTTTATAGAATATTAAAAATGCGCATCCCATAAAGAATAGTGTTGCTCCTATTACTGCTAAAAATAGTTTTAAGTCAAAGTGAATTAATAATCTTACCGGAATATAATTTACTAATCCAACTGGAACAATTGTATACAAAATAATCTTTGTGATTCCTTTAAAAATTCCATCTGGATATGTTGCAAAATTGACCATTAATGTATTTACTGTATCCATTACTGCATCTGATTTACTAAACCAGAAGCTTAAGCTTGATGTAATAATAGAAATATTAGCTACTGTCATTCCCCCACAAATTATAAAAAATGTATACAATAAAAAGTTTTCTACGGTAATTCCATAAATTAGTAAAATAATATAACCATATAGTAAATCACCTATTGCAGAAACAGAAACATCTGAACTAATAACACTAATTAAAACATTTTTTGGTTGAACTAAGTAAGCATCCAATTTTCCTTCGTTGATGATATCTGATAGACTAAACGCTTTATAAAAGAAAAATCTAGAAATACCATAAATTCCAGCTGCAATTCCCCAGAATAATAATACTTGCTTTAATTCATAACCACCAACATTTTCTTTCAAAGAAAATAAAACTATCCATTGAACGATAAAACTTGCATCATTCAAAATCATAAACAAAACGTTTGTGATAAATGTCATCTTATTTAACATCTGTCTCATACAAGCATATTTAATACTTAAAAATGTTACTTTTATTTGATTTTTAACCGCCGTTAGCATTTAGTCTTTTCACTCCTTTCCTATAAACTAAAAGGCATAGCACATATCCAATGATTAAATAAATCATTTGTGCTAAAATAATTTTTCCAAAGTTTCCCCAATCAAATGCTACAAATAGTTTGGCAGGTCCATAAGAGCTTGCATAAACTGGACTATAATTTAGAACTCCTTGTGCCCATTTGGGGAAAAATTCAATTGGAAATAATGTTCCAAACATCAACATTAATTTTGAATATAACCAATAAAATGGTGTTGAATCCTCTATAATAAAAGAAAATAATCCTATAAAAATAACTAATAATGTACTAATCACAATTGCCAAAATTGTTGTTAATAAAACTGCTAAAAATTCTCCACCAATCAATGTAGGGAACTCTCCTATAAAAATTGCACCTAATCCAGCACCTACAAATCCAAATACAACGAATGTCAAGCTCATCTCGCCTAAATGAGAAGCTAATAAATAATTAACATAGCTATATGGCTTATTCATGTTGTATACTAGGTTTCCACTTCTTACATCATTAATAATTTTATTACAGAAATTTCTTCCACGTGTTGAAAAATAAATCCATTCAGTCATAATAACATACCAAATCATTTGCCCAACAGAATAATTATTAATTAATTCATCTGGATCTGAGTAGATATATTTCCACAAATTCATGAAAATAAACATCATCAATATGTAACTAATCATTCTAGAAAACATGTTAAATACATATTGTAAACTACTCATTAGCTCTGACTTAAAAATGTACCAATATTTTCTCATTTAGACTGCTCCTTTCTGTAAATGTCACTGATGATAGTTTCTAATGGTATGTTTGAAATATTGATATCTTTAATATTATCTAATCCTAGTAATTCTAGTATTTTTGAAGTGTTTGTAACACTTGTATCAATTTCTAGTTTTAGATTACCATTACTATTTTTCAAAACTTGAATACCTTGAACATCATCTAATTTTAGGCTTTTTTCTAATTTTGCTTCAATTATTTTTTTATTTAAATAATGATACTTTAAATTTGTCATGGTATCATTTAAAACAACTTCACCATTATTAATAATAATAACTCTCTTACACAATTTTTCAATATCTGAAATATCATGTGATGTTAAGAAAATTGTTGTTTTCAATTCTTTATTCATCTTTTTAATTAATGTACGAATATTCTCTTTTACTACTGGATCTAGGCCAATCGTTGGTTCATCCAAGAATAGAATTTTTGGTTCATGAATCAAAGATGCTACAATTTCACAACGAATTCTTTGTCCTAAACTCAAGTTTCTAACAGGCGTATTAATGAATTTTTCTAATCCGAATAACTCTGTTAGTTCTGCAATCTTTTCTTCTGCAGTTTTTTCTGGAATATCATAAATTGCTGCAAAGAATTTAAAGTTATCAAATGGTGTTAAATGCATCCATAATTGTTCTTTCTGGCCAAACACTGTACCAATCTCATAGGCAAGTTTTTTTCTCTCCTTTTTAGGATCCAATCCTAAAACACTAATTTCACCAGAGTCTGGATAAAGAATTCCTGTCATCATCTTGATGGTTGTACTTTTACCAGCACCATTTGGACCTATGAATGCAATTACCTCTCCCTCTTCTACATCGAAATCGACTCCATTTACGGCTTTAATCTCTTCATATTTTGGTTTGACAATTGCTTTCAAACTTCCTTTCAATCCTTTTTCTTTGACTTTTACTTTAAATGTTTTTGATAAGTTTTTTACCTCAATTACCTTCATTTTAAATCCCCCTTTTCGAACAGTAGGGACGTTCCTTAAATGTTAAGTTTTGTAACATTTGGGACAATCCTCTAATATAATTTGAAAAAGAAAAAAGCCTTGCAAAAAAATCTTATTGATTTAAGACTCCTTTGCAAGACTTTTCTCAAGTCTCTTTAAGTGTAAGCACTTTTAGTACCCTTTACTGCTAGCTTGCGCATAAGTAAACTCTTAACATATTTCTATCATAACATGAACAGAATATTATGTCAAGTTGTTTTTGCTAAGATTATAATATCAATTTTTAAGATTCGATTTCGGACGCATCCGCTACATTTTTCTAAACGAAAATTGAATTAATTCAATTTTCAGAAAAATATATCCTCATCTCACTTAAAAATTATATTATAATCTCTTTAAAAATATTTCACAATAAATTCTGTTCCTGTTTCGTCAGAAATAACAGAAATATTTCCATTATCTTTTTCAATAATAGTTTTGGCAAGAGCAAGACCAATTCCAATGCTATTTTCTTTCGCATTTTTTCCTTTATAGAAACGCTCAAAAATATGGGCCTTGTCTTCTTCTGCTATTCCTTCTCCAAAATCTCTAATTTTAATTTGACCATATGCTTTATTTTTCTCATATTCAATTATAACTTTACTATCCCCAAAAGAATGCTCTATACAATCCTTCAAAATATTTACTAATGCTTCTACTTGCCACTTAAAATCGCATTTAATTATCCAATTATCCGCCTCTTCTATTCCATTGTTATCCGCTCGAACCATTTCTACCTTTACATTTCTCAAATCTGCTAAGATAGAATTTCTTTTTATAGTTTCCTGAATTAAATCTTCCATTTTTATATCTTCTCTATGAAATTCTATTGTATTAGAATCAAATTTAGAAAGGATTAAAATAGAATTTACCAAAAAATTAATATTAACGATTTCTCTTTTCACATCTCTCACAAAATCATTTCTTGTCTCTGCTGGCATATCTGGATTATCTATCAAATTATCTAAAATGATTAAAATAGAAGTAAATGGAGTTTTTAATTGATGGGAAATATCAGATAAAGCGTCTTTTAAATTAGCTTTGTCATTCATAGAATTTTCAGCAACTTCTTTTAACATCACAGTAGTCTTATAAATTTCATTTTTCAAAATAGAAATTTCACCTTCACGATTATCTTGCAATTTTAAATTATAATTTTTCTTATTAATCTCTTGAATATATCTCGTTATCTCTCTAATTCGTTTATTTTGTCTTTTTTGATAAAAAACAAAAATGAATACAAAAATAAATAAAACGATTACATTCCAAATCCAATAATTATTCCCCATCTACTCTATATCCTATCCCTTTGATTGTTGTAATAATATCGTTATCTCCCAGTTTTTCGCGAATCCTTTTGAAATATACTGTTACTGTATGATCATCTACATCATTTCCAGTCCATTCCCAAATTTTATCCAAAATGGTACTTCTTGTTACCACCTTATTCAAATTCAAAAACAACAAATGAAGCAGTTTTAGCTCTAGACTTGTTAATTCAAGTCTAGAGCTATTATTATAAACTTCCATTTTATCCATATCAAATTGAATATTTTGAACTTGGATAATACTTTTCTTTTGATTTCTCATCAAAATTTTATTAATTCTAGCAAGTAATTCTTTAGAAGAAAATGGCTTTGTAATATAATCTTCTGCACCTATTTCTAAGCCTTTTACAATGATATCTTCATCATCTTTTGCTGTTAAAAACAAGCTTGGAATTTCTAGTGGTTTTACATAATTTTGAAACAAATCAATACCATTTCCATCTGGTAAACCAATATCTAAAATTGCCAAATCAACTTTTTGTTTTTCCTCCAAAAATCTTATTGCTTCTTTTATATTTGCTTTCCATATAAAATTAAAACCACTATTCTCAAAAGAATATTTTAAGCCTTTTGAAATAGTAGAATTATCTTCTACCAACAATATTGTACTCATTTTCAACTCCATATTCTTTCAAAAGTCAATATTATATATTTTCATTTCTAATCGTCTCAATCATGTTTTGCTTCTTTATTTTAGCTAAAGAATACTTCATAATCATTGTGATTAACAAAAATACAACAACTACGGAAATCATAATAGCTATCCATGGAATTTGAAATTTCATAATTTCCACAAACTCATCTTTTAAGAAATGATAAATCATATATGACAAACCTAATCCAATCGTAACACCAAATAGCAAAGATTTCAAGCCCATAAACAAACTTTCTAATCTTATCATTCGGTTAAATTCTTTATCTGTCATTCCAATAGAACGCAAGCTTGCAAATTCCGGTTTTCTAAGCTCCATACTAGTCGTAATTGTATTAAAGATATTTGTAACACCAATTAAAGAAATAACAATAATAAATCCATATACAAATATTGCCACTAATGTAAAGAAATTCATTATCATTTTAATATGCTCATTCGCATTTGTTAATTCATATTCTTTATCTTTCAAAATTTCATCAATATCATCTTGTAATTTATCTGGATCTGAAGAATCGATTACAACTTGCGGGCTTGAACTTCCAAATCCTAATCTATCTAGATGTTCATCACTTACAATAATCGCAGGCAAGCCTCTATATAATCCAAATGGTAAAATATCTGTTGTTTTTGCAATCTCAATACTTTCCTTTTTAGTTTGTGTTCCATCTTCTGCATAATCCGTTAATTCTATTTTATCTCCTGCTTGATATCCAAATCTGTCCATTTTCTTTTGTCTCATTTTATTATTTTCTTGATCATAAATTTGTGTTTCTAAAACATTATACAAAATTCCCTTGTCTTTTGCATCCTCATATTTTACACCAACTTGTTTTAAATAGTTTTGATATGCCTTCTCTCCTAAAGCGTAGACTTCGATTGCACCTGTTATTTCTGTACTTTCATCTACATCTTCTACTCCATTTTCTTTTGCAAATTCTAAGTACTCTTTAGAATATTTTGCCTTTGGAATATAAGTATAACTTGATCTTAAAACAGCAGATTCATTAATATTTTCCAAATTTAATATTTGATTTACATCTTCATCATAATCGTTATAAAATAAGCGAACATCAATATTATAATCGTTTACAGGATTTTCTTCTAAAATTTCACTAAACACAAATGTTGAAAAATAATAAATTGCAATAAAGATAGCAACAGATACAACAATTGAGATTGTTGTTGTACGATATTTCTTTCTATTTCTTTTTAAATTCTTATAAGAAATTTCTCCGCCAACTCCAAAAAATTTAGAAATTAGCTTTGGAGTTTTTAACTTCTTTGCTTTAATTTTGATATTACCACTGTTTCGAATTGCTACAATTGGAGTGATTTTAGAAGCACGTCTTGCACTTCTAACACTAGATAACCAAATTGTAATAACGCCTAGTAAAATCGAAATCCCTGTTGCAATCCAAGAAAAAGTAAATATTAATTTTAAACCTTCTGTCATCATATTATTTAATAAATAGTTACTTATTTGAATTAAAATGAAAGATGCCAAAAATCCACTTAAAATACCTAAAGGAATACCAATTACTCCTAAAGCAAAAGCTTCAAAATAAACATTTTTCTTAATTTGCTTTTTTGTTGCTCCAATACTTCTTAACATTCCATATTGTTTAATTTTTTCTGTAATGGAAATATCAAAACTATTTTTGATACAAAAAACAGAAGTTACAATAATAATTAACCAAACTATTCCGTGCTACGATTTTTAAATCATTATCTTTGCTAAATGGATTTGCTTCTATTTCCATTAAGTAAGAATTGCTACCACTAATTTTATATTTTGCTCTTTGAAATTCTTCTACTCCTCTTTCCCAAGCTTCCCCATCATCAAATTCATAAGCATACATTACTCTTCTATAACTATCTTCGCTAATATCTAATATTTTAGAAGTAACAAATGTTTCTTGATTCAAAGCGTCCTTTGTATATCTTACAAAAACCTCTACTTTTCCAGTTAAATTTGTTTCATTTAATTTAGTAATAAAAGTATAACCAGGAGCTGTATAATCTTCAATATTGCCTGATGGTCGTTGGCAAATACCTACAATTTTATAAGTTTTTGTCTTTGTATCTACAATTTTCTCATCACTCTTTTCATAAACTTCATGAGAAAGAAATTCTCCTGTTGTAGCATTATAAGAATACTCTTCTCCACTATCTGGACGATAAGGATTAGATTGGTTTAACTCATATCCATCACTATCTACTCTTTTTCCTATTTTTAAAGTAATCTCATCTCCAACATGATACTCTACTCTTCCGTTTGTTTTTAAGTGGGTTGGAATTAAAATCTCATTTTCATTTGCTGGCAAGCGTCCTTCTACTAAATTAATAGCAAGATTTTTCATAGATTCTTCTGAGAATGCTTTTACAAAAATATAAGGCTTATACTCATTTTTAGATTCCTCTAATTTACTATATCCAATATCTTGTGTCAAATATAATTTCTCAATATCTGTATTTTTTTCAAAATCTTTGATATTTTCTACTGGAACATCTTGAAAACTAATATGATAATTTCCTTTATATTTTATTTCATATTGAATCAAAGAATTAATTGCACTCATATACATAGAAGCGACTGCTGTAATCAAAGCCACAGAAAGAATAATTCCAACAATCGTTACAATCGTTCTTTTTTTATTCAATATCAAGTTTTTAATTGTTAGTCGTCTTAGCAAATTCATAATTACCTCACATTCTGACTAACAATTTTGCCGTCTTCTATTTTAATAATTCTATCTGCAGCTTTAGCAATTTCCATATTATGAGTAATCATGATAATTGTTTGTTTATAATCTTTATTAGATTTTTTCAAAAGATTTACAATTTCCTCACTTGATTTAGAGTCCAAATTTCCAGTTGGCTCGTCTGCTAAAATAATGGTAGGATTTGTAATCATACTTCTTCCAATACTTGTTCGTTGCTGCTGTCCTCCAGAAAGCTCATTTGGCAGATGTTTTCTTCTATCTTCTAATCCTAAAACTTTAATTAGCTCATCTAACCTTTCTATATCAATCTCTCTGCCATCTAGAGCCAAAGGTAAGCAAATATTTTCTTCCACATTTAAAATAGGAATCAAATTATAAAATTGATAAATTAAACCTACTTGTCTTCTTCTGAAAATTGCTAATTTATCGTCATTTAAATCAAAAATATCTGTTCCATCAATATAAACTTTTCCGTGAAGTTGGTCTATCTACTCCACCAATCAAGTGTAACAAAGTAGATTTTCCAGAGCCTGATGCTCCAACAATTGCAACAAATTCGCCTTTTTCCACTGAAAAAGAAACATGATCTAAAGCTACTACTTTTGAATCTCCTTTTCCATATTCTTTCGTCAAATTTTCAACTTTTAAAATTTCCATGTCAAAGTGAATCCTTTCGTTTTATTTTCATTTACAATTTGATTATACGATAAGTAAAGTTACTACAAAGTTACTTTTTTAAAATTTTTCAAAATAAAGAGCAATCTCTTTCAAAGACTGCCCTTTTCTTTAGAATTCTACTTTTATTTTATGATTGAAATTTTTGTAATACCATTTATTTAATTGTCTTCTACTTTTAAATATCAAAATTTTGCTTGAATCTACTTGAGAAATCGCTTTTAGTACTTTTTCTCTTTTGTTTTTTCTCCAATTCCAAACCCACTTCAAAAATTCCCAACTCATTTTCTCAGGACATCCTGGCATTTCAGGTCTATCTTCTCCTGGATGTTTTAAATATCTTTTTAAAACACCTTTCACTTGTGAGAAGCTAGAATAATCCAAATAAATCACAAGTTCTGCAAGTTTTACTCTATCTTCTAGTGTAGAAGTATATGTTCCATCAATAATCCATCTATCCGTATTGGCTTTCTCTAAGATAATTTTATCTCTTTCTTCTTTGTCTCGAATCTCCCAATTTTCAAGATGATGAACACCATCAATATGCATAACTGGAAGATTCAAATCCTTTCCTAAATTTGTTGTTAAAGTAGTTTTACCAGTTCCACTTCCACCAATGACTGCTATTTTCTTTGCTTCAATCATTTTCATTTCCTCCAAGGCCTCTATTTTGAAGATTTAAAATATTTATTTTCAATTTTACTGTATCAAGGAATGCCACTATGTTTTCTAAAAGAGGGAAAAGTGGTACGTCCCATTTTCCCTCTTTTTGTTAAAAATGGGAAATGAGGAACATCCTCATTTCCCAAAATACTACCAATAATATTTGCTAGAAGTTGAATTTTCTAATATTTTATCAAGTTCTTTTGTACTATTTGTATAGAAAACAAAATTCTTATATCCATTTCTAGTTTGTAATCCGCCATATAATACATAATATTTTTTACTTGAATCAAATTCGTCTGCACTATGAAGCTCTATAAAATCTAGAATTTCACTATCTCCATAATAATGTCCTATTGAACTACTCTTATCATATACATCAACACTGATATTATATTGATATCCTTTAATATTTTCTAAAACTTGTTTATTGGCAAAGTCCGCTACAACTGCTAATAATTCTTCGTTATTATTTAAAGGAATTTGATATTTTACTATTTTATGACCTTGATATACTGTTTTTGTAATATAATTCACAGAGTTAGTATTGCTTGAAAAGATGTTTATATCTTCTTGGCTCATTAACTTCTCAATTTTTCTTTTTGTATTATTATCAACAACATCATTACCAATTTGGATAATTCCATTTTTCTTGATAATTTGTTTCTTCATGTGCTCATTATACTCTTCATTTCTTGATAATATAGAAATAATTTCATTATAATTCTTATTAGCAATTGATGTTTCAATATAATATTCTTTTCCATTTTTTAATTTAATGTTAAAGTAAATATCTTTACTTACGTATCCTCCCTTATCTAAGAATGCTGTAGTAGGATCTAATACTTTATATCTTCCATCCAAGATTAACTCTAAAATTTGATTATCCTTTATAAAGTAATCACCATCAAAAGCATATTCACTATCATTAACAAAATAATAGTACAAACTTGATGAATTACTATTTTTTCCAATAGAAATAGATTTTATATCATCTGCATCAACATCTGATTGTCTGTACTCAATATTTCCTAAAAACGTTGTCATTGCTTGAATTACAAAAACAGTAACTGCAAATGAAGCAACTGTAGTAGCAAATGGTATTTTTCTCTTGGAAATAATATCAAAAATAAAATAGTAAATTGCACAAAAGATAATTGCAATTATCAATCCTGTAATTGACTCAGAATATACATTCATTCTATCTACAACTAATAAAATTGGAATTAATGTCAAAGACTTCACAAAAATGTGCATTTTCTGGCTTTCATAAGTTTCTTCGCTATGTTCCATTTTTCTTCTTTGATATAATTTTAATCCTAATACAAAATAGAGAATAGATAATCCTATCATTCTAAGATTTGATTCCCAAGAATACTGTAATCCATAACGAAATAATTTAAATGGCATTGTATAATCCTTGATATTTTCTAGTGTCCTATAATATGTTGTTTGATATCCATCTACAATTGATAAATCATAGTTGTATCCATAGGAATAAACACTAGAATTATATTCCATATTTTTGTAAGTCTCATATTTTCTAATAGAACCAATTAATTCTACACAAACTGGAACTAAAAACAAAATTAACACAGCTGTAATAAAATGTGCTTGATGTGTTCCAGAAAATGTCATTGCTAAATTAGAAGCAATAAACACAAATACATAAGATATCCAAGAAACAATCATAATATCTAAAACAGCTGATGGGAAAATAATTAAATTTTTAAAAACCGCTCCCCATAACAATGCAAAGAATCCACTTAAAAGCTGTATTAACGTGATTAAAAGGATTCCACCAATTGTATTCGTTATAAACATTGTTTTTCTATTAATTGGCATTGAATTCATAAAATCTGTGCTTGTCTTTTTAAAGACAAATCCAAATAATAAAGCTGAATACACAAAATGAATAATATACATAAATATAATATCAATAACTCCTATCGTTGTTGTTGGCACAACTTCAGGAGTATGTAATTCTAATCCATATACCACTAAATACATAGAAATGATCAATGGAACAATAATTAATGAAAGAATAATTGCTCCTTTTGATTTTTTTATATTTTGCTTTAGGAAGTTAAAATTAAAGGACTTGATTAAACTCATATCCTAACACCTCCATTTCGTAAATAAACACTTCTTCAAGAGTTAAAGGTAAAAAGTCTAATATAATAGGATTTAATGCTTCTAATTTTGCTCTAATACTTCCTCTTCCGCCTTTGATAATTGCTGTTGCGACACTTCCTACCTTTTTATAGCTCATTACTTCTAGTCCTTGAAGTGCCTCTTGATTTGTTTCTCCATTAAGAGCAAATTGGACTTTCGTCATACTTGTATTAATAGAATTTATTTCACTCTCAAATAAAATTCCACCTTTGTATAAAAGTCCTAAGTTATCGCAAATATCTTCTAATTCCTTTAAATTATGACTTGTCATAATAATTGTTGTAGGTTTTTTCTCCATTTGTTTTCTAATAATCTGCTTCAATAAATTTCTGACAACAGGATCAATTCCATCAAATGTTTCGTCAAAAAACATATAGTCTGCATTTGTACTAATAGCACAAATTAAAGCACATTGTCTTTTCATTCCTTTTGAAAATGTTTTTATTTTTGCTTTTAAATTTAATTTTAAAATTTCAGCTAAATTTTTTACATTTCCCATATCAAAATTAGGATACATGGCCTGATAAAATTCTGCCATTTCTAACAAGTTATAGTTTGGAAAAAAATATAAATCATCTGGCACAAAAACTAATCTTCGCTTGATTTCTTCATTTTCTTCAACATCTTGGCCTTCTACTTCAATTCTTCCGAGAATCCTTTTGATAAATATTATTAATAATTCTCAAAAGAGTCGATTTTCCGGCTCCGTTGCTTCCTACTAAACCATAAATACTTCCCGTTTTAATAGTACAATTTAGCTTCTCTAAAACAGGATGATTTTCAAATGATTTACACAAATCTGTGATTTGAATCATACAAAACCTCCTTCTATTCATTATATTTTTATCATACTCTAAAATAAAGAGAAAAGCAATATTCTTTGTTTTATTTTTTCTCTCTTCTCTCTTTTCTTGACAAAAATTTACACAATAGATAAAATGATAATATGTAAAATTAGGAGAAAATTATGGAAAAAACAAAAGAAAAAATTTCAGAAAATAATTTAAATATTTTTCCACTTTATAGGGCACTTTCTGTGGATTTTCTGTTCTTTTACACTATCAATTTTTTGTTTTTGACACAAATAAAACATCTATCTGCATCAGTTGCAGTCTTAGAAGATTCTTTTTATGCACTCTTCACAATTATTTTCCAATTTCCAGCAAGTCTTATTGTTGATAAAATTGGAAGAAAAAAAGGGTTAATTCTCCGGAAATCTTTCAAATGCAATTTATTTAATTCTATTTTTATTAAGTAATAACTTAGCTAATTTAATCGTAGCCGAAATATTCTCAGCAATAGCATTTGGACTAAAAGATATTTCTGACTTAAGTTTACTAAATGAATCTATTCCAGAGTCAAAACAAAAAAGTTCCATTTTTGCAAAAATTACAGGGAAAAGCCTCTCTACTCATTTTTATTTAGAAGCATTTTCATTAATGATATCTGGAATATTATTTTCTATTAATGGATATTTACCGATTATTGTTTCACTTATGATTGTTCTAGTCTCTTTAGTTTTATCCTTAAAATTGATAGAGCCTCTAGAAGAATCAAAAGAAAAAATCACTCACGATACTTTAACTGACATTAAGCATGCTTTTCGATTTATTTTTCAATCCAAAAGACTTAGGAGCCTCATCTTCTTCTCAGCAATTATGTCTAGCTTTATTTGTATTTTAGTAAATTATCAAGTAAGTGTTTTAGAAGAATTAAATTTTCCTACAGTCGTTATTGGATTAGTTTTTGCACTGATTGAAATTGTTGGTGGAATATTCTCAAGGGAACATGAAAGTTTTCACATCCTATTTAAAAATAAATCTTTGTCTATTTTAGCATTTATTTCTGTATTAGTATGTTTTTTAATTGGGCTATCAACACATTTTCTAAAACAAAGAGGTATTATTCTTTTTATTATCTGCATTGCTTTAATTATAAAATATATATTTGCAGGTATTTATCAAATTTTAATAGATAAATATTATCGAAATTTCACAAACGAAAAGATAGATACAAAAATATTTTCAACGAAACTATTTTTTGAAGGAATTGCAAATGTACTTTTAGGATTCTTTGCATCTTACTTATTAAATAGAATGTCAACTGGAGATGCATTTATTATTCTAGGAATTACATTCTTTATTCTATTTACTCTAGCAATTATTTACATGAAACCTCATCTGGGATTAGAACCAAAAAAATACCCAAAAGGAGAAATATATACTTATAGAAGAAGCAAAAGACAAGCATAGAAATATGCTTGTTTTTATTTTAAAAAACTAATTGACAATCTTTCAAATTCTCAATATAATGAAAACAAGTTTAATACATATTAAACAATTTTAAAAAGGAGGAATCACAATATGAGAAAGTATATTTGTGAATTCATTGGAACTGCTGTACTTGTATTGTTTGGTTGCGGAAGTGCTGCAATAGCAGGTGGTACTTTAGGAACTTTAGGAATTGCCCTAGCTTTTGGACTTTCTATCGTTGCAATGGCTTATGTTATTGGAAATGTTTCTGGATGCCATATCAATCCAGCTGTTTCTCTTGCGATGTTACTTAACAAGAAAATGTCTTTAAAAGATTTCATTTTCTATGTTGTAGCTCAAGTAGTTGGAGCAATCGTTGGTACTGCTTTATTATTTGCCATCTTAAAATGCTCAGGAATGGCTACTACAAACTTAGGACAAAATGGATATGGAGATGCTTCTAGTGTTGGAATTAACATGGGTGGAGCATTCTTAGTAGAAGTAATTTTAACATTTGTATTTATTTACACAATCTTAGGAGTAACTTCAGATGAATCTAAAGGATCTGTTGCAGGAATTGTAATTGGTTTAACTTTAGCTTTTGTACACATTATGGGTATTCCTTTAACAGGAACAAGTGTTAACCCAGCAAGAAGTTTAGCTCCAGCTATCTTTTTAGGTGGAAGAGCAATCGCTCAAGTATGGGTATTTATTGTAGCTCCTTTTGTAGGAAGTGCATTAGCTGCTTGTACATTTAGATTTTTAAATAAAGAAGCAAAATAAATTTAAAGAAGAAAAAAGTCTGTGCAATTAGCACAGACTTTTTTTACTATGAATTACTCAAAATAACATCTTCTACACAGTCACTTACTTGCTCACAGCAATCAATTGCATTTTCAAGCCAATTATAAAT
The DNA here is from genome assembly GCA_017477355.1 of Clostridia bacterium. GTDB lineage: Bacteria > Bacillota > Clostridia > TANB77 > CAG-508 > Scatovivens. The sequence goes on along the minus strand of JAFUWA010000022.1, from coordinate 57,611 downwards.
ATGACTCCATTTAATTAAATTAAAAGGATTAATTTCTGTTCTATACAATGATGACATAATTTTTTCAAATATTTTATCACCTTTTTCTTCAAGTTCATTTACCTCAATAATTTTCTGCTTAATTAAATCCATCTTTTTAAAATTCTTGAAATTTAAAAACATTTCTTTTACGGCATTTGCTGACTGAAGTAAAATATCAGCAATTTCATTTACTTCCTCTTTAATTTCAGTCACATTCAAAATTTTAATATTAATTAAAATTTCATCAATCTCATCTTCAATATCATCCAGTTTATGCCCAATTAACGCAATATCTTCTCTATCAATTGGTGGTAAAAAATCTTTAATCAAATGATTTCTCATCTTATGGATAATTCTATCTGCATTGTTTTCTATTTTATGCACTTCTGTCGTCTTTTCTTCTAATTTCTCAATATGGAAATTAACAAATACATCTTTTAATATTTCCGCAGATTGCACAATATAATCTGCCATTGTTATAAATTCATCAAAGTAATTATAATCTTCCTTTTTCATTTTGCTCTTTTCTCCTTTTAGTTAAAATATTTTTGTAAATAGCATAGCTCCGAAATATCCTAAAAGTCCGCATCCTGGGAATGTAAATATCCAAGCCATAATCATATTTTTAACAACCCCCCAATTAACACTTGATAATCGTTTAGAAGCTCCTACTCCCATGATAGCACACGTTTTACTATGGGTTGTACTTGCAGGAATTCCAAGGCTTGATGAAGCAAATAAGCATATCGCACTAGATAAGTCAGCTGCTGTTCCTTGATATTTTTCAAGTTTTGAAACTTTCGTCCCTACTGTTTTGATAATCTTAATTCCGCCCACTGCAGAACCAATTGTCATTAATAGTGAACAATATATCATTAACCAAATTGGAATAGAAAAACTCGTAATATTTAAAATGTTTTTAGATAATGCTACTCCTAATAAAAAGACTCCCATAAATTTTTGACCATCTTGTGCACCATGCATAAAAGACATTGATGCAGCTCCAATAATTTGTGTTCCTTTAAAAAATTTATTGGTTCTTCTCCTATCTATATTTTTGCAAACTTTTTCAATTAACTTTGTTGTTAAAAAACCCACTATAAATGCTAATAAATTAACAATAATTAATCCATATAATACCTTTTTCCATTCATTAAAACTTATTCCAGAGAAATTTCCTCTTAAAGCAATTGCTGCTCCGGAAATTCCTGCCAAAAGAGCATGTGATTGACTTGATGGAATTCCAAATTTCCACGTAAATAATGACCACAATACAATTGCAATCAATGCAGCACAAAGTGCAATAATTGCTTCTCCTGTATCTGTTCCAAAATTTACAATATTAAAAACTGTTTGTGCAACACTAGAACTAATAAATGTCATTAAAACACACCTAAAAAATTAAAAATTGCTGATAATATCAATGCTCTTTTGGGAGGCAAACACCTAGTCGAAACGCATGTAGCAATGGCATTAGGCGCATCTGCGCAACCGATTTACAAACATTACTCCTGATATTAAAATCGTAATGACCAAAAAAGGTATATTTGTTAGATTTTTTAAAAACTCAAAAAATGTAATTGTCATACTCGTATCCTCTTATTATTTTCTCTAACATTATTACTATATAATAGATTAAAAAAATTTGCAAGTTTTTTTCGATAGACCTTGACTTTTTCTAATATTTTTGGTATTATAGTTATGCTGTTGATGCGGGAATAGCTCAGTTGATAGAGCGTCGCCTTGCCAAGGCGAAGGTCGCGGGTTTGAGCCCCGTTTCCCGCTCCATTTTTTTATTATGGAATATTGTAAAATTAACAGCATAAATTATATTTAGTGGCGGCTTAGCCAAGCGGTAAGGCACGAGTCTGCAAAACTCTGATGATCGGTCCGACTCCGATAGCCGCCTCCATTAAAAATGAAAAGAATGCTGTGTTAATAGTATTCTTTTTTATTTTATCATATTGAAACAAATAAAAATATATTTTATAATTGTGTTGAGGAGAAAAGTTGTATGATTGATAATGAAGATTATATGAATAAAGTCAAATATCAAATAGAACTCGATAAATTATTACATTCTATCAAGCCAGAGAAGCATGAAGAAGCAAAATCTCTTTTTGAACAAAAAAGAGTAATTATGCAAAAGAATGGTTTATTTGCCGATTGGCAGTTACGTAGATTGAATAAAAAATTAGAAAAGTTAAAAATATAATATAATTGGAGAATACGAATGATGGATGAAAATAATAATATGAATAATAATACTCAAAAAACTAATATTAAAACGCCAAGGACTATTGAAGAATTAAAACAATGGTATAAAGAAAAAAACTTACCAGATGAGAATACTACTAGATTTTTTATTGGAAAAAACTACAAAAAACCTAGAGCTTTTGGAATTTATCAAGAAGAAGATACCGGTAATTTTGTTGTATATAAAAATAAAGGTAATGGTGTTAGAGCAATTCGATATGAAGGTCCAGATGAAGCTCATGCCGTTAATGAACTTTATTTGAAACTAAAACAAGAGATTGCTAATCAAAAAGCAAGAATTGCTAGACAAGAAGCATATAAAAAACAATATAATAGTCCTGAAGCAAAAAAAGCTCGTAGAAAAACAAGATTAAAGGTGGGAGGTATTATCACTTTATTTATAGGAGCTATCATAGGACTTAACATTCTTCTTCCAAATAGAGGCTATTATCATTATCGCAATTCTTATTACTATTATCAAAGCGGTTCTTGGTATCTTTATGATGATTATTATGGCTGGGATAGAACTTCTGCTCCAGAAGAACTAAAGAAAAATCATAACGACTATTATGATTCAAGCAATTACGATTCTTATTATGGAATTGATCGTTTTGAAGACTCTAGCTATTATGTTGAGCCATCTTCAAGTGATAGTGATAGTAGTTGGAGTTCTAGTGATAGTTGGGACTCTAGTTCTAGCGATTGGGATAGTGATTGGTAAAAAATAAAGATGACAAACTAAAAATTTTGTCATCTTTATTTTTTATTAAAATCTTCTACGATTAATTACATAAGTACTTCCTTGTATTTCTTTTGCTTTATGTTTTACTTGAGCACTATATTCTCCTATTTGTAATGGAGATGTATATTTTCCACTATCTACTTCAACCACTCCAATCGAAATAGAAACTAATGGAAATTGTTCTATAATTCCTCTTCTATTTGCAACTTCTACAAATCCCCTATCTACATCTTCCTCTGTATAATAGTTTGGTATCGTTTGATCAAATTCTTGAATAATCTCTTGGCATAATTTTGCATAATTACATCTACTTGTAACTGCTACAAAATCATCTCCGCCCGATATGCCCTACAAAGTTATCCCCTTCTGGAAGATCATGGATATGTTTTACAATTGTCTTTGCTGTAAATTTTATTACTTCATCACCATTTGAGAATCCATAAACATCGTTATATGCTTTAAAATTATCTAAGTCTAAATAAATTACTGCAAATTCTTCTCTTGTCAATACTCTTTTCTTAATTTCTGCCTGGATTTGCACATTTCCAGGAAGCCCTGTTAATGGGCTTACCCTTCTGTTAGTTGTAACAAAATCAATCATATTTTTGATTGTCATATAAAAATAATCATCATTAATCGGCTTTAAAATATAGTATTGAACAGAAAGTTTTAATATCTCCATTCTATAATCATGATCTTCTACTGAAGAAGTAATTAATATTGGGGTAATACTGTTGTCTTCATTTGTTCTTATCTTTTGACAAATCTCTACAGCTGTTAAAGCTGTATTATCGTCATCTATAATAATCATTTCAGGAATATTCTTTAAAACAATATCAATATCGCTTGATGGTGTACTAACAAAATGATATTCTGGCATATCCTTAAACATTACTCGCAATTTTTCGATTAGTTCTGTTGTATCATCAATAATATATATTTCTTGTTGCATAAGACTCTCCTATTCTTTAGTTATTTGTATTTTCAGTTGTTTCTCCTTCTGTTGGTTCTGTTGTTGATGTATCTGTTTCTGTATTTTCAGTAGTAGTCTCTCCCTCTTGTAAAGAAGTAGTCTCCTCTGTAACTGGAGTAACTGGGGTTTCTGGTACAGGAGCATTGTATTCCCAAAGTGGATTAAATTCTGCTTCAGTCTCATCTACACTAGTAACTTTAATTGTCATTTCATTTTTACCAGGAACGGATTCTTGTGTAAACTCTAAATATTTTGGAGCTTCTTCTCCTTCAGCAACTTCCCATTGATATGGTTGACCATTTAGAGTATAATAAATTTTTTGAATTCCATTTTCATGACTGCACATAATCTTCAATACAGCACCTTCTGAATCAAGGAATCCATAATTAATTTCAGGTTTTGTAACTCCATCTAATACTTTTGATGTTGATCTTGCATTTCCGCTCTCACTTCCGTCAACAGCAATTACAACAATTGTATTTTTTCCTTTTGGAATATCAACTTCAAATTCAAATTCTTTTAGGCCTTCTGTTTCAGGAGTCATAGTAATTGTTTCTCCCTCATTCCAAGTATATGTTACATAAGCAATAGAAGTATCATCTGTTGCATTTACTAACAACTTCTTATCCTCTGTTATTGTCAAAGTTATTTCTGGCTTTGATGTATCAATTCCTGTTGCGCAGTTGAAAGTAAAGTCTTTTGTTGTTTTATTATCTTGCTCATCTGTTACTTGAATATGTAAAACATGTTCTCCAGATTGAGCTATTATTTTCTCTTCAAGAGATGTTTGCTTTTTACCAGATACAACATTATCATGATCTTGATCCCAACTATAAATCATCTTAGCAATTGCAACAGGACTTTCTACTGTAATTGTTACTTTGCCTTCAATTTCATCCAATTCTGCATTAATTTCAGCTTGTACAGCAGGAGCTGTTTGTTTATTTGCATTTTGTTTTGCAGTTGTATCCTTTTTATTTTTTAAGATACTTGTTGCACCGCTAGCAATTAAAGCGATTGCTAAAATTACCATTAATATTGCAAACACTTTAACAACTTTATCTGACATTGGCATCTTTTCTTTGGTTTTTCCACCAAATCTACTATCTCCGCCTCCACTAAAACTCACATTGTTATCATAATTATTATATTCTACTTTTTCTTTTTTCTTTTTTTCTGGCTTTTTTTCTTTTCTATTGTAGTTATTATTATCATTTCCTCCGCCAGCGCCAAAATCTAAAATCTGATTCATCTTTTTATCACCTCATATATATTACACAAACAAATTATATCATATAGGATTTTCATTGTAAATCAAATTTTGAAAATAAATAAAAAAATTGGAGACCATAGCGGTCTCCTCATCGGTTAGTCTTCAGATAGACTTCCAATTCCTCCAGAACTTTTCTGCCTTTTCTCTTAACACTTAACCCACACTCTTTTGCTGTCCGTTCAATCTCATTAATCAGTCCATCCATATCCGGGACATCTTGATAGGACTTGTATAGCTCTGACAGCCTATACTTCACCTTTATCAAAATATCCTTGTACTCAATCTGAACTGAAAAAATGGTCATATCTGTGTACGAGCTAAACTTCTTATGGTCAATTCCTTCTAGAAGTTTATCGTATATGGTCAGCAATATCTCGCGATGAATGTTCGGCAAATGCTTCGATCTAGCAATCTCATTCCTGATGTCTTGGAACTTTACCCGAAGTGCACCGAAATCAATGATGGTCTTTCTAATGACCATTTTGGTATCCTCCTGCCATCTTTGGCGGTGAATTATAATTATTATTATAGCAGGTTTAAAAAATTTTGCAAATTTTCTCAAAAATAACAAATAAATAACGAATAGAAAAATTATATAGTAATTTTTACTTTAGCACTAATTCATTATTCTCGCAATCAATTACGACTTTTGAATTTGGCATAATTTTTTGCTCTAAGATTAATTTTGCCATCAATGTTTCTAGTTTCTTTTGTACAAATCTCTTTAACGGTCTTGCACCATAAGTCTGGCTATAACCATTATCAATTAAATAAGTTTTAGCATTTTCTGTTAACTCTAAACTAATATGTTTATCATCTAATCTTTTATTTAAATCGACTACTAATAAATCTAAAATATTTCCAATTTCATCTTTTTTCAATGGTTTATAGAAAACAATTTCATCTAGACGATTCAAAAATTCTGGTCTAAAACTACGCTTTAATAATCCTTCTACCTTTTCTTTAGCTTCATCTGAAATTTCTCCGTCTTGATTAATACCCTCTAAAATAAAGTCTGATCCTAAATTTGATGTTAAAATAATAATGGTATTTTTGAAATCGACAGTTCTTCCTTGAGAATCAGTTACACGTCCATCATCTAATACTTGCAATAATATGTTAAACACATCTGGATGTGCTTTCTCAATCTCATCAAATAGGATAACTGAATATGGTTTACGTCTTACTGCCTCTGTTAATTGTCCTCCCTCTTCATATCCAACATATCCTGGAGGTGCGCCAATTAATCTTGAAACGCTGAATTTTTCCATATATTCACTCATATCAATTCTTATCATATTATGTTCATCATCAAACAAACTCTCCGCCAAGCTTTTTGCAAGTTCTGTCTTACCAACACCAGTAGGGCCTAGGAACATAAAAGAGCCAATTGGTCTACGTGGATCTGAAATTCCTGCTCTTGAACGCATAATTGCTTCTGTTACTTTTTCTACTGCTTCTTCTTGGCCTATTACTCTCTTATGTAAGATTTTGTCTAGGTTCAAGATTTTTTCTCTTTCCCCTTCCATTAATTTTGTTACAGGAATTCCTGTCCATCTAGAAATAATCTTTGTAATTTCTTCTTCTGTTACTTTATTTCTTAATAAACTGTTTTCTTTCTTTTTCCCTTCTTTTTCCTCTTCTTCTGCTAATTTCTTTTTCAATTCTGGAAGCTTTCCATATTTCAATTCTGCTGCTTTATTTAACTCGTAATTTCTTTCTGCCTTTTCAATTTCACTATTTACTTGCTCTATTTCTCCACGTAATTTTTGAACAACGCCAATAGATACTTTTTCATTTTCCCATTTCGCTTTCATAGAATCAAATTTATCTTTTAATTCTGCTTTTTCTTTTTGAATATCCTCTAAACGTGTTTTTGAAATTTCATCTGTTTCTTTAGATAAAGCGGTTTCTTCAATCTCTAATTGCATGATTTTTCTAGAGACTTCATCTAATTCTTGTGGCATAGAATTCATTTCTGTTTTTATCATTGAACAAGCTTCATCAATTAAGTCAATTGCTTTATCTGGCAAGAATCTATCTGTAATATATCTATGAGATAATGTCGCTGCTGATACTAATGCTTGATCTGCAATTTTGACACCATGATATACTTCATATCTTTCTTTTAGGCCTCTTAAAATTGTAATTGTATCTTCAACAGTTGGTTCATCAACTAAAACATGTTGAAATCTACGCTCTAAAGCAGGATCTTTTTCTATGTACTGTCTATATTCATTTAAAGTTGTAGTGCCAATACAATGTAACTCGCCACGAGCAAGCATTGGTTTTAGTAAGTTTCCAGCATCCATCGCTCCATCTGTTTTACCAGCCCCAACGATTGTATGAATCTCATCAATAAATAGAATAATTCTTCCATCACTCTTTTTAATTTCTTGCAAAACTGCTTTTAATCTTTCCTCAAATTCACCTCTATATTTAGCACCAGCAACCAAAGCTCCCATGTCAAGAGAAAAAATCGTACAATCTTTTAAATTCTCCGGAACATCTCCTCTTAAAATCCTTAATGCTAATCCTTCAGCAATTGCAGTTTTACCAACGCCAGGCTCACCAATTAAACATGGATTATTTTTCGTTTTCCTAGACAAAATTCGAATCACATTTCTAATTTCATTGTCTCTGCCAATAACTGGATCTAACTTTCCGTTTTCTTGCAGCATCTACCAAATCTTGACCATACTTAGAAAGTGCGTCATAAGTAGATTCTGGATTGTCAGTTGTTACTCTTACATTTCCACGAACATCTTTTAAAACCTTTAAAAATTCCTCTTTTTTTATGTTAAACGTTTTGAAGATATTTCCTACTTCTTTATTAGGTTTATCAAGCATTGCAATCATAATATGTTCTACAGAAACATAGTCATCTTTCATTCTATCAGCAATATTTTCTGCCTCCACTAGCATTTCATCTACATCCTGAGCAACATAAATACCATTACTACTTCTTGCTCCTCCAGACATTTTGGCTTTTCCATCTACTTTTCTTTTTACTTCAAGACAAAAGCCTTCTATATTCACATTCATTTTTTTCAAAAGTTCTTTAATTAAACTATTTTCTTGTTCTAATAGGGCAAGTAGAATATGTTCTTGCTCTACTTGAGCATTCTGATTTTGAATAACAAGCTCTTGAGCTTTTGTTATCGCATCTATTGATTTTTGTGTAAATTTTTGTATATTCATCATTTTTACCCCCTTTATTTTCTTCTTGCAAAAATAATTATACAACTTATTTTTAGCACTGTCAAGTAGAGAGTGCTAAAAATATTCTTCTGTGTTGCACAAAAAATAAGTGGTGTTTTTTCTCAAAACACCACTTATTTGCGGATTATATTTTATTGAATATATCCCAATTCTTTTAATGCATTTTCAAGCATTACTTTTACATTATCATATGTTAACTGTGAAACAGCATTCTCTACAGGGACCCACTTTATCTCATTAATTTCTGATTCCTGTCTTTCAGCATCACCTTTTATTACTTTAGCTGGATAAAAATAAACTGTTTTATCAATATCCTCATCAATGTCATCAATAATATAGCTTATTTCAAATACTTTAGAAGAGTTGATTTCTACATCAAGATTTGTTTCTTCTTTTACTTCTCTTATGGCAGTTTCTTCATGTGTTTCATTTCCTTCTACATGACCTTTTGGTAATCCCCAATGTCCTTGTTTTTCTTGGACTAATAGTACTTTTCTGTCTTCTACTATAATACATCCACAACATGTTTCTTTTCTCATAATATCTCTCCTCCTTTTTATCCCATTTTTCTATTATAATACAAAAACGAGAAATTGGCAACTCCAATTTCCCGTTCTCCTATTTTTATCTCATTTTATTACTCAAAACTTATACTCAACCAATTGCTTCTAGCATCTTCTAAATTTTCTTTATTAAGTAAATCTACGTCGCAAGCAAATGCAAGTTCTTCTTGGGTAAACCAATTATTAGAATCATTTTTTCCAAAAAGAAAATTCATAGATTGGATTTCTTCATCATTGTAAAATCTAATGAAATTTTTTGCTTTTGTTCTTTCCATATTCTCCATAGCTTTACCTCCTTTTTATTTTTTACTATTTTATAGGAGGTTTGTTTTTTATGAGTGTTGTTTTTGTGAAAATTCTGTGAAATCCCAAAAGTATCAAAAAAGAATTGTTTTCTTAAATCAAATTCTTTACAATTTCTTCAATTTCTTCATCTGTCAATGAAAAATCAACATTGACAAATCCAATTTCTGGTCTTATTCCATCACGATTGTGGAAATCAGAACCACAAGTTACAAATTTATGATTTTTTTCAGCAAACTTTCTCCATTTTTCTACTTCATTAAACATCTGATTACTACTATCAACATAAATATAGTTTGCTTCAATTCCGTCCGGATTCATACTATCTACAATTTTTTGAATATCTTCTTCTGTTAAATTATCTTCATGAGCATATGCAACAGGATGGGCCAAAACTACCTTTCCTCCAGCCGCTCTGATGATCTCGGCTGCCTCTTTTGGTGTTACAGATGTTTTACGTACATACGCTGGACAATTTTCATTCATAACGGCCTCAATAAATTCTCCTTTATTAGGAATATGTCCAAAATTTTTCAAAAGTAACTCTTGGTTTTCTTTACAATTAATAATATCTAATGAAATATGTGCTTTTGTTACAGCATCAATCTTATCTAATTCTTCTACATTTAACTTATATCCTAATTCTGCAAGTTTTTCTCCCACTTCGTGCAAGTAAATATGTCTTGCATTTCGAATTTGATATAATCTATCACGAAATTCCTGATTTTTTAAATCATAATTATACCCCAAAACATGAATTCCTACTTTATCTGTTTTCGTAGAAATCTCAACAGCTGGAATTAATTTAATTCCTTTACTTTCTGCGTATTGAAATAGTTCTTCATTATAACTTTCAATTGTGTCATGGTCAGAAATTGACATATATTTTACTCCATTTTGATAAGCCATATCAATTACTTGCTTTGGAGTAAATGCTCCATCTGACATTGTTGTATGCATATGTAAATCAATTTTCATCTCTTATTCCTCTCTTTCTATAAATCATCATCTGTGCTTGGGCCGTTACTTACTGGAACATCCACTGGCTTTTTGCTTTCTTCACTCGTTGATAACAAATTAATAGGCATTTCTCCCCAATCTTGCATTTTTCTCAAAAATATTTCTTTTATTTTAGGAGTTTGGAATCTTCTTCTATTAGCATCTGTAGCAGATTGCATTAAAAGTTGATATAACTCTTCTGGTGCATATCTATGTGATAAAGCAAATCTTATTCCATCTATACGGCATCCTAATTCTTCTGGAAAGCCAAATGTTGTAAAAGCTGCTAAAAAATCATAAATAAAATTATAAGCTGTATCGTCTTGTTGCCATTCTTTTCTAAGAGACACTGGATGAATTGGTAAATATGGCACTTTTCCAGTTCTTGCTGAAAAATCCATCTCTGCAGGAACTCCTCTTATTAATTTCTCAATATAAGAATACTCTACAATATGTGCATCTATTGGCAAATACATACCTTTTTCTGGGAAACGCCCATTTTTTAAAGCCTCTGCTATTTCTTTTACTTTTTGAATAGAAATCATAGGTGCTACATCTGATGATAACATATTATATTTTTCAAGAAGCGCCTTTAATTGTTCTTTTGCTTCTTCTACCTTTCCATCTTCGCAAACGAGCCACATATCTATATCTGGCAAACGATTAATCAATTTTCTTGGTTTTGCACTATCAGGTGTATTAGGACATGGCTTACAAATTGTCTTTAAGTCTCTCATGTTGCTATAATTTCTTCCTAAACATCCGACACATTCATAAATAGATCTTTGATATTTTCTTGTATCTCTCACTAATTGTCTATTATATCTTATTTGTTCTGGAATGACAGGAATTTCTCCATTCAAATTTCTATCTAATGCATAAAAAGGATATCCTGTTCCAAAAGTTGCAATTCCTACATCTACTTTAGAAGCAATTGTATTAAATGCTGCAATATTCCATAGTAAATATCTTTTCTTTAGTTCATTATCTGATAATTCGATGCTTGTAGAAGAACTCTCAACCATTCTAGTGATTTCTCCTATTGTAATATCTTCTTCCATATTGTCATCCCTCTTTTCTTTTATTGCATTTCTCAATATTATACAACTTTTATTTGATTTTTTCAACCCTCAAAGCCCAGAAAATAAATATTTTGATGAATTTATGTTAAAAATACAAAAAATGATTGATTTATAAAATTAAAACAGATATAATTGCCTTAGAAATTTTAAAAAGGAGCGTGACATTATGATTCATTTTGACCATTTAAAAAATACAGATCCTGAAATTTACGAAGCAATTCAAAAAGAGAAAAAAAGGCAACAAGATAATCTAGAAATGATTGCTAGTGAAAATTTTACTTCAGAAGCTGTCATGGAGGCTATGGGATCTTACATGACTAATAAATATGCAGAAGGATATCCTGGACATCGATATTATGCAGGCTGCCAAAATGTTGATATTGCGGAAGACATAGCAAGAGAAAGATTAAAAAAATTGTTTGGAGCAGAACATGCAAATGTTCAACCACATAGCGGTGCTCAAGCTAACGAAGCAGTTTATGTTGCTTGCTTAGAACCAGGAGATAAAGTTTTAACAATGACTTTAAATTCTGGTGGACACATTTCCCATATGTCTAAAGCAACTGCTCAAAGTAGATTTTATGAACCTATTTATTATGATGTAAACCCAGAAACTTATACTATCGACTATGATGAAGTTGAAAAATTAGCTTTGGAACATAAGCCAAAATTAATTATTACAGGAGCTAGCGCTTATCCTAGAATTATCGATTTCAAAAGATTTAGAGAAATTGCTGATAAATCAGGAAGTTTATTAATGGTTGATATGGCTCATATTGCAGGTTTAGTTGCAGCAGGTGTTCATCCTAGTCCTGTTCCATATGCAGATTTTGTTACAAGCACAACTCATAAAACATTAAGAGGGCCTAGAGGCGGTATCATTCTTTGCAAAGAAGAATGGGCTAAAAAAATAGATTTAGCGGTATTTCCAAAAACACAAGGTGGACCTTTAGAACATGTTATTGCAGCAAAAGCTGTTGCTTTTAAAGAAGCATTAGAACCTGCTTTTAAAGAATATCAAAAACAAGTTGTGAAAAATGCTGCTGCTTTAGCAGAACAATTGATTAAAAATGGATTCAATGTTTTAACTGGAGGAACCGATAACCATTTAGTTCTTTTAGATTTAAGAAATAAAAATATAACTGGATTAGAATTAGAACAAAGATTAGACTCTGTTAGAATTACAGCAAACAAGAACGCTGTTCCTTTCGATACAGAAAACAAAAAAGTAACTTCTGGAGTAAGACTTGGAACACCAGCATTAACAACTCGTGGAATGAAAGAAGAACAAATGAAAATAATTGCTGATTTAATTAATTTATGCGCTGAACCAGATTTCGAATCTCATAAAGCTCATATCTTAGAAAAAGTTGAAAAATTAACAAAAGACTTTCCACTATATAATAATTAAGACTGTATATAGCAATTTTTAAAATTCGATTTGCGGACGCTATGAGCTACATTTTTCTAAACGAAAATTGAAACAGCATACAAATTAGTATGCTGTTTCAATTTTCAGAAAAATATATCCTCATCTCATTTAAAAATTCTATATACTGTCTTATATTATGTATATATTTTAAAATTCTTTGATAATTTTTTCATAATCTTCTCGTCCAAAATCGCGAGTTCCTATTATTTCTTTATTCTCGACCATTGACTCAAATTCATCAATCGTAACCCATTTTGCATCAACTGCTTCTCCATCTGGAAAAGTAATATCTCTTAAATCTACATCTTTCTTAAATAGCCATAAATCTTTAAAATCTGCAGGAGGATCATCTCTTCTTACCGTTTTAAAAAGAACCCCTTCTTTTTCCTCTAATTGAATTCCTAATTCTTCTTTTACTTCTCTAATCATTCCTTCAATACTTGTTTCTCCAACTGTAATCGAACCACCGCTCATTTCCCACATTAATCCATGTGGTTTATAATCAGCTCTTTTACTAACTAAAATTTTTCCTTGTGAGTTAATAATGATTGCATTTACTACAATGTGGTATTCTCCCTGATTTAATTTACATCCTAATCTAGGAGTAGTTCTACCAGTTTTCTTCTTGTTAATATCGTATATATCCCAATATTCCATCGTTATTACCTCCTTTTCTCTTCATTTCGACACCATTATATCATCAAAGTCTTATGATAGCAAGGGAAAAAATAATCCTTCTGGGAATATCCCAAAAGGATCTTTTTATCGATCAAATCCTTCCAACTCTAAATTTGAAGTTGTTCTAGATTCAATAATTTGATTTACTTTATTTTGTACTAATTGTTCATATTGACTTTGTGTAACAAATCCAAGCCATCCACCAGTTTTACTATTTACAACATGGAAATTATATGTAATATAATCTGGATATTCTGCAAGTAATTCAGATAAATTTCTTCCATCTACTCTTACTGTATGCCATCCTTCTGCTGTTACAATATTGATATGGCTAATTGCATAATCCGGATGACTTGCAAAACTTCCTCTTCTTCCTGTTCCATCTGGATTTTCAGAATATGTTTGGTCTGCAAATAAATCTCCAATCATTGGAGTTTCTCCAATTACAATTGCATCTCTATAAGCATTTAATGCTGTCTCTTTAAATTCTGCAATCTTTTCTTCATCCGTTTTTTCCTCTGTTACAACACCTGTTGATGCCGGAGTATCATCTTGTACATCTGCTGGTGTTTGAATTTCTAATGGAACTGTCTCTTCCTGTGCAATCGTTGTTTCCGCTTCTGTTTCTTCTGGAACAGTTTCCTCTATTTCATTTGATTCTACTGCTTCTGTTCCTTCAATTATTGCATCTGTTGCACTTTCGGTTTCTATTTCTGTCTCTGTTTCAGTTTCAGTTTCATCCGGTACAATAATTGCTGTATAACTTCCATCTTCATTTTGTTGAATTGAACTGCTTTCTTCCTCATTATGCTCATCATCAGCCATTCTTACAACTCCTGTAGGATTAGAAGATCCTCTCATTAAATCGCTAACTTTTATTCCTGTTGCAACAATACCAACAGCTAATAATGATATGGCTCCTACTATTACAGCCTTTTTTCCTTTTTCTCCTAAATGTGGTTTAAATTTCTTATTTTTAATAGATTCTTTTGCTTCACGAACTTTTCTTTTCCAATGTCTTACTTCTGCTTGAATTCTTCTAGTTAATCTTCCACCTTTTGAAATATGAACCATTTCACCAGGTTTCTTAACTCCTTCTATGCTTCTCTTTACTTTTCCTGCTTCTTCTGGACTTGCTGGTACTAGTATTTCTGCAACTTCTGGTGCAGCTGACATTGTTGGCACTGGCTTTTCTGCTTTTCTGGCTGCCATTTTCTTAATTGCCATTCCAGCTTCAGCTCTTTTTCTTCTTTCTTCTCTTTCTTCAATCAATCGCATTTGTGTAAGATAATGGGAATTCTGTGCTTTCTTTTCTTTTCTTGCCATTGATTCTCTTTGTTTTTTAGTTGGTCCTGGTCTAACGCCTATATGATTCTTTACTCTCTTCTTTTTATCTGTCTCTCGATAATGTTTTGCTTTTTTAGAATTAGATTTTGGCGCATGTTGTTGTTTGATTGTTCTTTTATGTGCAGGTTTCTTAACTACTGGTTGCTCTTCTGCTACTACTTCTGTCCCATTCTCTTTTTGTCTTTTTGCTGCTTCTTCCGCCTCAATAGCTAATACACCTTCTTCTGTTCCTGATGCTCTTTCTGCAGAATATTTTTTCAAAAATTCTGGAATTCCTGATCTTCTAACTGGAGTTCTTGCTGGGTGAACTGGTTCTGTTCTTCCAACTGCTGGTTGCTCTTCTCCTGTCTTTGCTCTCATATGTCCTTGAACTTCTGTTGCAAGTTCTTGTTGTACTTCGCTTTGAACTCTTCTATAGTTTTTTTCTGCTTCATATTCCGCTAAAGCTTCTTCACGCGGCCTACTTGATCTTCTTAGAGTAGATCTTCTTTCTCTTCTGCTTCCTTTTAATGTACTAACAAAATCACTCATATCTTGCAAATAATAATCCTTCTTGACTCTCAAAGAGCTATGATAATCCGCTCCAGCTAGTTCTCTCTGAGCTCTTGCAAATCTTATTCCTCTGATTCTATCAAAAATGGATAAACTTTTATTCGCATTTAATAAACCAACATTATAAGAAACTCTTATACCAGACTCAAAAAAGTTTGTCATTCTTATTCTTTGTACTCTTTTTTTATAAAAATCAGTTGGTTCTGTTCCACCTGCATTTCTTTCAATTTTTTGAGTCATTATTTTCAAATACTCATTTGAATAATTGGTTCCAGCCATTTTATCCCAATCTTCTAGTAATTTAAATAACATTGGGTCTACTTTTGTAATCATTCCCTTATCATACTGGAAGCTCTCATCCTTCTTATTTAATCTTCTTAATCTACGAAAAATCTGAGTTCTTCTACGACGTAATAAATTTCTACTAAAATTATCTTTATAATAGCCATCATTATCTACTCCATTGATTGGTTTATTAATAGAATGAACTTCACCATTATATACACCAATAAT
The DNA here is from genome assembly GCA_017477355.1 of Clostridia bacterium. Taxonomy (GTDB): domain Bacteria; phylum Bacillota; class Clostridia; order TANB77; family CAG-508; genus Scatovivens. The sequence continues at coordinate 41,655 of JAFUWA010000022.1, read as the reverse complement.
AGAATAATATCCTCTTGCATAATCAACAACTACTTTTATTTCTTTATCGTCCAACAAGCACCCTCCTTTATTTTTCAAAGTTTACATAAGTATTTATATTATACTACATTTTTACTAATAAATCAAGCATATTCACGCATATTTCTTTTTTCGTCAATTTTTTTACTAATTTTCATATGATAATAGTGTAATACTTTAAGAATCACTACTTATTCTTATCGTAAACATACATTAGGAGGTAAAAATGGAAACTCTAAAATTAAATTCAAGAGGTCCTCTCGTAGAACTTCTTCAGAGTACTCTTAAAAAAATTGGTTTCTTCTCATCTACCATAGATGGAATTTTTGGAAACTTAACACAATCATCCGTAATTCAGTTTCAAAAAGAATTCGGACTCAATCCAGATGGAATTGTTGGGCCATTAACTTGGGATGCTTTAACGCCGTATATTAATGGCCATACAAATCACCAGATTCAATCTGGAGACACTTTATGGAACTTAGCTAATAGATTCTCGACCACGGTCAATGCAATCCTTATAGCCAATCCTGGATTGAATAGTGCTAATTTAAAAATTGGCGAAACAATTATCATCCCTTTTGGAAGTATTGTTCCTACTAATATTAGCTATACGTCTGATGTTTTAGATATGAATGTTCTTGCAATGCAAGTCGTATATCCATTCTTAGAATTTGGAACTATTGGTCAAAGCACACTAGGAAGACCTATCAGATATATTCGTTTTGGAAAAGGAAATCGAGAAGTTTTCTATAATGCAAGCTTCCATGCCAATGAATGGATTAATACACCTTTACTTATGAAATTTTTAGAAATATTATCTAAAGCATATGTCAATAATTTAACTGTATTTGGATACCCAGCAAGATACTTATTTGAAAACACCTCTTTATATATTGTTCCAATGGTTAATCCAGATGGAGTTGATTTAGTTACTAATAATTATCCTGAAAATTCGGAAATTACACAAAACACAAAATTAATTGCACAAAACTTTCCAGAAATTCCTTATCCAAGTGGATGGAAGGCTAATATTGTTGGAACAGATTTAAATCTTCAGTTCCCTGCTGGTTGGGAAGAAGCAAGGCGAATTAAATTTGCACAAGGTTTTACCAAGCCTGCTCCGAGAGACTATGTTGGAACTGGCCCATTAACTGCACCAGAAGCAATTGCTATTTACAACTTCACGCTTTCTCATAATTTTAGGTTAGTAATTGCTTATCATACCCAAGGAAAAATTATTTATTGGCAATTTCAAGATTACACGCCTGATGAAAGCAGAAACATTGTTAGAGCCTTTAGTGAAGTTTCTGGATATTCCCCAGAAGACACTCCTTATAACTCTAGTTTTGCAGGATATAAAGACTGGTTTATTCAAAATTATTCTAGGCCAGGATTTACAGTAGAATCTGGAGAAGGCGAAAACCCTCTTCCTATCTCGCAATTCGATGAAATTTATAAAGACAATATTGGTATTTTAGTTTTAGGGATGGTAATTTAAAAAACAAAAATTCCTTTCAAAAATAGATTTTATTCTACTTTGAAAGGAATTTTCTTTTAATTATTTGTATCTGAACTATATAACTCTTCAAGATTATCAGGAACTTTTACATCATTATATGTATTTTCCCCTGTATGGAATCTAAGTTCTAATGTATCTAATTCTTCTCTCTTGCCATCTCTTTCAATAAAGAACTCTGCTTTATCTATAAGATTTACATCATCATTAATCCAAAGAACTACGCCTTCTCTCCTGCCATCCATCTGGCTTCTACTAATCAATTCCACTACTGTACATGTATTTTTATTATACTCTTCTTTACCCTTATATTTATATTCATATGTATTATTCTCAAAATACGAATTAATATATCTATTATAGTAGTTAAGATCTTGTAATCCTTTATTAACTTGTTCTTCCATATAACCTAACTCTGGAGAAACCTGAACAGATTGTCCAGTAGTATAGTCTATATACGTAATATTTCCCTCTATATCAACAGATTTCGCATATTTTCCATAAACATAAACTTTATTTTCTCCAGTTAATGTTGCTTCATTATAAGTATAATTTAAATTATCAAGTCCTTTTAATAATCTATTTCTAATAGTCTCTCTATCATGTAATTTCAGTCTAATAAAAATAACAAATAGTATAACTACTGCTAAGACAAGCAATACAATTGTTAATTTTATATTTATCTTTTTCTTCTTAGAAACTTTTTTCCCCATATCTCTTCTCCTTTTAGTCTAGAATATCAACCATATAGACTACACTACTTTTACTATCCTTTGATACATATAGTGAAAATGGGATAACTGTTCCATCTTCATAAGTAACTTCAAACTCTGCATAAGCATATCCTGAAATATCAGACTCATCCACAAAAGTTTCTTTTATAACATCTAATCTTACGTAATGGTTCACATCTGTAATTTGCTCTTGTAACCCTTTCGCAAAATGTTTAAATGTATCTACATCTTGAATTCCAAACATAGATTTAAGGTTTTTCGCATTATTTTGATAGAAAATTTCTAGTTCATTTTCATCATATTCTTTGATAATATTATACATTTTAGGAATATGTTTTACAACCATTTTCTTTACTTCACTTAATATCTCAGATGACATTAAATCTCCTGAAAACTTATCAAAAAATACACCAAATCCGCTTAGAGCGAGATCGGATTTATAGTCTTTTCCTGTTGCTAATCCCGCTCTATCGGTATTTGCATCATTTGTAACTACCTCTTTTTTTGGAGCAAACTTAACAATTACAAATATTCCAACTAATATAGCACATATTGCAATCATAATTATCATTTTTGATTTATCTTTTCTTTTCTTCATCTCATTTACTCCTTTTAAGGTATTCTATTTTTGTAACAATCATCAACTCCGAATACTTCATCACCTTTTCCAAAAATCATATCTCTATTCATATCAGCATATCCTACTAAGTAAATTGTGTCTTGTCCAGAAGCACCATCTCCTAAACCACCTTGTTGACACATGATTTGTGGAATTGGATCTCCTACCGGAAGTGACTCACCATATCCATGAGCTGTTGAATATGAATCAAACTGATCAGTAGCATAAGGTTTTGCAACACTTGTACAGTCATAAGTTAAAGCAAATTCTGCATATTTATACTCTGCTTCTGTATATGTTGCAGCTGCTCTACCACTAATATAAGCCTCCATTGCATCTCTTACACCGTACCAAGCACTTGTTACAACTTGTGCAAGAGGTGATCTATCTGTTCTAGATTCATCATAAAGATTTCCATAGTGAGTATCTTTATTAGCTGGAATACATTTATTAACAACTGAATATACCATACAATATGCTACGAAATCTTCTTCTGTTTCATCATGACATCTTCCTTTAATAGCATAATCGTATCCACACTCACGAATCATTGTTTCTGCTAAAATTTCGATATCACCTTCCCAAGCTTCATAAGTCTGTGAAACTTGGCCAAGTTTCTTAACATTTGATTCTGGAATATCGAAGAATCTTTCAACATCATCTACAAGAGCTTCGTCATTATCAATTACTTGCATTCTCATGTAGTCTCCAGGCAAGTCTTCGATTTCTGCAAAGTCTGCATAAGTATATGTTAATTTATCATCTAATGGTGAGCTTTCCTCTTCTTCTTCATCTGCTGGATCTGTTGGAGTAGAAGGTGTAGATGGATCTGGATTAGCAACAAGTGCTTCATCGCTTGTAACTGTTACACCTATATATTTTCCTTCTTTTACATAGTATCCAGCTATTGAATCTGGGTCTGCTATATAAGTAGCTTTTCCTGTAAGAGCATTATCATTTTCAAAATCAATGAAGTTTGTTTCTGGGAATGTCTTACTTCCAACTCCTTGATATACATAGAATGGTGCTGCGCTCTTTGCTTCTTCTTTTAATTTTCTAATCTCCATTTGTCCTGAATTATATAATGCATGTACTTCATTTTTGTCATATGCTCCGAAATTTCCTGGATAATCTGGATCTTCTCCCTCTGGTGCACCTACACTTAAATCTACGTCAAATCCATCCAAGACAACTGTATATCCATCACAAACATTTTCATATTCTTTATAGAATAAATCTAATGCTTCTGCAACTCCCGGATAACTATCTTTTACTTCATCTTTTGGATCATATCCAAAATCTGTATTATTTGTTCCAAGGATTTTTTCGAAATATTTAGCATCATCCATTACTTTAATTTTGATATATTCAACGTCTTCCATTTCTCCTGTATAAATATTTAGTCTTGGATATGTACCAATTTCTAAGATTTTACCTGTTACAGGAGAAGCAACTTTTTGATCTGCTTCATATCCTTGGAATGGAATAGCTGTATAAACATCTCCATTAGCTCCCATTGTTGCTTGAGTTGCTAGAACTCCATCTGGAGCTTTATCTGGAATCAAGAATCTTACTCCTGAACCAGCACTAACATCTGCCCATAATTTTGAAATTGCACTATCAAAGTCTCCTCCATATTTATGAGCAAGTCTGTCTCCTCCACCTGTAACGGAATCTGCTGTATAAACTGTTCCATCTGAAGTGACACCGCAGAAACAGATAAAGTGGCCACCACTGGTTGTCCAAGTCCTTGAACCTGGTTTTATATTAATGATAACTGGTTTTCCAGCTGAAAATGCTTCTTTTAATTTTGATTCAGAACCATCTGACCATTCTGCATTAATACCATTTTCAGCTAAAATCTTCTTCATAGAAGAACCTCTGTTACTACTATTATTGAATGCTGAATTACCAATATTCGTATGCATCCATTGACATGTTTTCTTTGGATTAACATCTTGTACATATGCTGATAACATTGATGTTACAGAATAGATACCACATCCCATTCCAGAAAGTGTTGTATCTCCACTATCTGTTCTAATCAAAGTATCTCCAGAATATACATTGACACTACCCCATTTACCACTTTGATTAAATTGCATATATTGAATACCATTTGCTGTAATAATATGCTCTGCATCTCCACTGCCATCAGCAACGCTGAATGTTCCAGAACCTCCTGAGCCACCAGTTCCGCCTGAGCCTCCAGTTCCTCCTGAGCCTCCTGAACTACTTGAGCCTGCTGAACCTCCTCCAACAGCTGCAATAATATCATTATACCACGCTTTATAACCTTCATTATTCATATGTAAGTTATCACTTGCATTATATGTATTCTTTAATGTTTTATTTGCTGTATCATTAATTGTTCCTGTTGGGTCCACAAAATATACATTGTTTTTACTTGAGCAATAACTTTGCATTGCACTATTGAATTGATCTACAATATCTGAAGTCTCTTCTGAGCTAAGTGGATTTTTACCATAATAACTTAGTTTTAATACAAAAATTCTTGTATTAGGATATTTTGTAACTAAGTTATCAATATAATTTTTGGTAACTTCAATCGTATATTTTGGATTATTTTTTCCAAGTGCAACTACAATAGCGCTTGTATCACTTGGAGCATTATGTTGTCCTAAGCGTGCTGTATTAGCTGAAGCTCCTACTTCTGCCAAAACTCTATCATTTTGTACATAAGTACCATTTCCACCGCCATTAACCATTACAACATTGCCTTCAATTACACCAGCTTCAACCATACCTACTGTCCATGAATCACCAATCCAATAAATCTTAGACGGATCAACATCTCCAGCGAGTGTTTGTTGGTCAAACACTCCAAGTGCATCATATGTTGAATGTGATTGAATTAATGTTCCATAATCTACATTTTGTTTATCCCATGGTCTATTTGGCCATCCACAAGCACTAACTTCTGGTAATACCCATGTAAACACTTCTTCAAATTTGCTTGATAAATCTTCTTTATCAAAATAATTTAACTCTACGATTAATTCTTTGAAATCTCTATATGCATATTCTGCATCTAATGTCCCCGTATTCTCTAAAATTGAGAATACACTTAAAGAACTCTTTGTGATTTCTACTGTTCCTACTAAATCTGGATCTCTTGGATCATACTCTAATTTAATGAAATCACTCTTTGATTTTGAATTTTCTCCATAGTATGATGGTATATTTACTCCATACTTGTCCATATAGTACATATCTAATTGCCAATCAAACCATTGATTTGCTAAATCTTCATCATCTATCCATGATGAAATGGTTGCCCATGAATAGCTTTGTCTTAATGCACTTCTTCCATATTTGTTTAGTAAACCTATGACTTCGCTCTTCCAGTTACTTCCATAATATTGTCTTAATTTTCCATTATTTCCATTTCCTGCACTATCTAATAGTCCTGTATATTTATAGAAATTCTCTCTTGTGATTCCACTTGGGCAATCTCTAATATCCCATTCATCTGCTATAATTTTTCCTATGTAATATTTTCCTTCAATATCATATTGTTTGTTAATATAATCTTGATAGCCATATAATACTCTTTGTTTGTCATGCTCTACTTCAACGCCTCTTTCTTCACTTCCATCATATAAATAAAATTGTCTATATTTGAATAAGTATTTTACTAAAGCGTTTGTTTCTCCTCTTTGAGCATCTTCTACTTGTTTTACATTATTGGTTGTTTGAACTTGATAGAAAATACCTGATCCATCATCTCCGTCTGATCCTTCTCCATAAATAATGTCATATAAATCATTTACTTGTACATTTCCTTCAGATCTTTTTACCTTTTCCCAATTTGTTGATGAACCATTACTATCAAATCCATATGCTGACCATAGAATGTCATCATCCATTCTATCTGATTCTTCTCTTCCTATAGTATGCTCTGCTGCAAACATTTCCATGTTTTGTGTTTGGGCTTTCTTAACAAATGCCCATCCATCTTTTTCTGCGTCTTCTTTTGATGGATATCCTGTTACAGCTCTTCCTGATACTTTGGCTTGTACTCCATCTATTTTTCCTGTTGCCAAAAAGTCTTCCATCGTTGTATTAGATGTTCTACCATCGCTCTTTAATACATACAATTGGTATTCACTTCCACCTTCTGTCTTCATAATATAAGCTGTCCAATATTCTCCTGAATCTCCTAAATACTCCTCATCTACTAATACAAATGTTGCATCTTTACCATATGCATTTTTCATATCTACTTCTGGATGATTTGTTGATTGAATTGTATCTTCTTGTTCATCATCAGAAATATATCCATCTCCATCTGCATCATATGATCTTGCTTCCATACTTCCTGCATATTCTAAAATTGCTGCATCTGCATGTTCTGGTACTACAAAATAGGTATCTCTAAACCAGCTTCCTACTACTCTTGCAATATATGGAGTATAAGAGCTATATTTCTTATCCGCAACTGATGCCATTGCTTGTACTGCTGCTTTTACATATTTTTGGCAAACAGCACAGCATTTATCCTTTCCGCCCTCATCTGGAGCTTTACTTGAACATTTTGCTAATGATGTATCTGCATGTCCGTCTTCATTAACTAATCCATCTGCTTCCAATTCTGCATATGTTTTATCTCTTATGATAAATTCTACCATAACTGTGTCAACCCATTCTTCTGTCCCAGTATATGTTGTTGAAGGATCGCTATATCTTCCAGTTGACCAATCAATATTTTGAGTATATTTTCCTACTTTATAGATTAAATATTTGTAAGAATACCATTCAAATTCAATATCTTCATTACCATCATATTCTGAACTCCATGTATTATAGTTTTTTACTCTCTTTACTTTATAAATAATACCTTCTTTATACATTCCATAAGGATCTACATAAGTATCGCAAAAAGCCTCAAACTCTTTAGAGCTACTTGCATTCATCTCTCCGGTAAATCCAAGCTCTACTGCTTTATCTTTAAATTCTGTATATTTATCATTTTGTAGCGCACTATTATCTTTTCCTTTATTTACTGTACAATTAACCGCATTAAATTTTGTTCTATCTCTTCCATCTTTAAATTCATATTCATAATAACTATTAAAAATCTCATAAACTTCTGCATCATCTCTAGTATAAATACCGTATGTTGCCAAAATATTACTATTTGATTGAATTAATCCAAATATAATACGATTATCTTCTGATGTTGCACATTCTATTACAGAAATCTGTGCAGATTCTGATCCTAAACATCCATCTGGACTTGTTAATGTTAAACTTGGATCTGTTAATAAATCTTGACAAGCTTCTTTTGTTAGTGCCCAATCATTAACAAAATCTAACCATGTAATATTATGATCATCTACCAATGCACTAGCCCAGTCATGTCCTGTATCTGATAATACTGCTTTTACTTTTTCAATAGAATCTCCTGAGCCTGGGTCTTTTCCAGATTTTGCAGGATCTACATACCTTGCTTCTACTTGTGATTCTCCTGAATCATCTAAGTATACTTGTATTTCTGTATCAAAGTTTTGTAACATTGCATTTACTAAGTCTGGTGCTCCTGTTCCTAAATGTAATGATAATAGGAACTCTAAGCTCATTCCATACCTTGGTGCCCAACCCTCAATGCTAAATTTCATTGAATTGTTGAACCAGCCTTTTTTCAATTCTAATGTCTTTCCATCTATTTTGGCTACTTCTCCTAATAGTTGTCTTCCCCACCACCAGTGGCCATTTGCTATTCCTCCTTCTGCTGTATATAACTTAATTAATCCTTTTGCCCAAGCATCATTATTTCCTCCTAGGGTCTTAAAGGCATCTGCTATTTTCTTTAATGTATCTTCATCTGCATTTTTTAAATTATAAATTCTATAATTTGATAACAAATATGACCTTAATAAACTATAATGTTTTAAATCTTCTTTTTCAATTTTTGTAATTTTTCCTCTATCTGTTTCGTCTGCATCTTCAGAAGTTGCCTCCGTAGATCTTATTATTCCAAATTCATCTGTATATTCTTCTCCTGAGATTACTTCTCCTGTTGTATTATCTACTGTTTGTCCTATACTATCATAGTATTTGATTGGAACAATATTTCCACCTGCATCATAAAAATGGAATACTCCTGAAGAATCTGCTTTATATGTATAGCCGTTTTCATCTTGGTTAGAAATTAATTCTTCACTTGTAAAGATATCTGAACTTTTCGTTCTTAATTTCGGTGTAACAAATCCTTCACCTACTAAACTATAATTCATTTCTTCTAGATAATTTGCAACTCCTATGATATCTTCATAATTTTCATCTAATGATGCTACTGCTCCACTTGAAATCCAACTACTTACATCTATTTTAAACAAATCTGCTAGTTTAGATTTCATCATTCCTGGCATCATATCCCACATCGTTTTTACAACGATAAATATAATTGCTAATACTAGAATAATAATTAATATCCAGCCTACGTAAGGAATACTAGCTAGTAACTTAAAAATAGCTTTTCCTATTTTGATTACTGCTTTTCCTGCCGCTTTTATTGCTTTTCCTGCTGCTTTTCCACCTTGTTTTTTTGATGATCCTAAGTTTGGGTCTTCTGCTTCTGGATTCATAACATCATAATCTTTTCCATTATCTGCTCTATCTCTCGCTTTCCCAACAAGTCCACCTAATCCACCTTTTTTAGCCATATTCCTCGCCTCCTTCCTTTAGAATGCAATTGTCATACTAAATTTGTCAATAGCATTTTCTATTTCAGCTTCCGCTGTTTCTACATTACCTGTATAATTATCCATTACTCTAACTGCGTTAAATACAATTCCATCTGGCTCTGCAACTGAATCATAGAACTTATCAAATGAAAGTATCAATTCTTTTGATTCACCTGGTTGCAATACAATTTGAACATCATCAACATTTGGTCTTACTTCATTTCCAATAGCCATTCCTATTTCCCAGCTATCTGTTAATCCATCTTGAATTACAATAATATGGTTTGTTCTATTAATAAAGTTTACTTGATACATTATGAAACTATATTTATCAATTTCATTTGTTACTTCTACTCTTAGATAATCATTAGATGCCATATAATTTAGCTTATTAGATCCCATATAATTACCAACAGAGCAAACTAAATTTTTATCTTTATCATAACTAATTGAAAACTTTTCTTCTTGATATGTATAAGTTTGATTTGTTAAACCTGTTGCTAAAAAGTCGTTAAATATTTTAACATTATAAATATATTGTCCATCTACATTAGAATAGTTTTGAATTGCATATCTTTTTGTATTTCCATCAAATTTTTGTTGAACATATTTTACAAACAAATCATAATTATTTCCATAAAAGTTTTTCTTACAATCTTCAGATACCATATTCCAAGCTGCCACATAATTTCGATTATTACAATATCCTACGTATTTATCAATAAAGTTTTCAAATTCATTTGAAACTTCTTTAGGAACAGAAGCTACTGATGAAGTTGAATCTAAAATTGGAACATTAGGATTAAATGTTGTTATTGGTTTACCAGTATAATCTCTTCCCATTAAAAACCTATTAATCATTGCAAGGACAAGGAATACTGCTAAAACAATTAAAACTGGTTTATAATGATCTCTAATAAAATGTCTTACTTTTAATCTAAAATCTGGATTAATTGCCATATTTATTCCTCCTCTCTTACTGCACTATTTCTACTGAACGAAATTACATAATCATTTAAGTCTTTTTCTTGCAATACAACATACATATCAAAATTATGTCCATAATTTCCATTAACAGTATCTTTCACACTAACACTCAATACATAAATATCTCCTAGTCTCTCAATATTTGTGTATGATAGAGCAACATTAGATGGAAAATTTTCTTTCAAATATCTTTCAAAATTAGCTAAAGTAGGAAAATAATTTTCTTTATATTCGCTATATAGTAAACTATACGCTTTTTCATAGTTTTTACTATTAATTATATTAAAGAAATTTCCACAATAGTATTGCATTCTTTCTTGTTCTGACTTTTTAGATAAGTCTTGCTTAATTTCTATATTTTGCTGTTCTTGATTTTTTGCATCTATTTTTGCAATTTCTGTTTCTGTCAGTGATGCACCATTTTTTCTTTTCCCAGTCAATGTAATAATGGCTATTAGTACTACAATTAATGCAATCGCAATAATCGCTGGCATTAAATAAGGATTTTTCTTACTTCTTTTTACCGCCATAATTATTTTCCTCCTTTAGAGTTTAATTTACGCTGAATTTCTTTGATTTCTCGTAGTTTGTGTTTGCATATTTTGTCTTCTTTGTCTTTCTGCAGCTAAGTCTGTAATAACTGCACTAGAAGAACTTGCTGTTCTTTGTGGGCCACCATCTACTGAATATTCATATGTTTGGCCTATTTCCATCGCAAATCCTAAATGTCTAGCTTGGATTTCCAAAGTTGCTAATGCTTTTGCATCTCCTTCTAGTTCTTTTGGACTTAGTTGACCTGTTTTATAATCCGCAAATTGTTTTCTAGCTTTTTTATCCATGCCATCATAGATATCTTTTAGACCTTTAGGCTCTCTACCCATTTTTTCTGTAAACTCTTCAATTGTTGCTGTAAACTCTTCTTGAATCTCATTTTGGATTTCACCATCTAGTTTTCCTTTTACTCTATATCTAACAGGATCAATCTCTGCTAAATCTACCATCATTTCTCTTAAGTCATCATTCTTGATATCTTCTATCTCTGGATCTGGTTGTACATCAAATTCTGCAGTTCCTTCGCTTTCTGGATTTGGTTGGCTAGTCACGCTATTAGCTTCATTAACAGCTTTCATTACTCTTGCGTTACCAGCTGTAGACACCCCTGCTGTTCCCACTTGAGCAGGTTGTGCGTTTGCTGCGTTTACTTGAGACTGTCTATTTTCGTCTCCAGTTGGTTCCCAATTAGATTTTAATTTCATCTTTTCTGTATCAAGAGCACCACTCATAACAACCGTCTCTACTCTTTCTTGTTTAGACATTGTATCATCATCTAAAGCTGACATAGCTGCATACATTTGTGCATAATTTCTTTCCTTACTATTTTCAGGAAGAGAATGAATATATTCATCTCTCTTTTCTTTGTCAGTCCAAGTTGCATCAATTCTTTCCTCAATATTGGCAACTGTATCTGAATCCATCTGTTGTCCTAAATCTTTTAATTGCTCATTCACTTGTGCTTTTAATTCTGCTAATTTTTCTGGATCATCATTACCAATTGCATCTATTAATGCTTGTATTAATTCAGGTTTTACATCACTTTCTAGTAATTCTTGTAATTTTTCTTCTACCTCTGGAGATAATTTGTCTTGTATAGCAGTTTCAATTTGTTCTTTCAATACATCTGGATCTATACCACCGCCTTCACCGGTTTCTTCAACAACTTCAGTTTGCTCATTATTAACAATTGTAGGTTCTTCAACAGATTCTGTATGTTCTTGATTAACTACTTCTTCTGTTTCTGTATGCTCTTCACTGCTTTCTCCTTGACGGTTTTTCATAAATTCTTCAAATTGTTGTCTTCTTTTCTCTTCAGCAGTCATATTTTCTTCTGCTCTTGCATTATCATCATCTTGTTCTTCTCTTAATCTAGCTAATTCTGCATCTTGATTTTTATCTTTTAAAGCCTCTTCTACGCTTTCTCCACCACCTGCATCAATAACAACAGCTGTTCCATCTTCGCCATCTGCTCCATCTTCTGCTGTAGCTGTAGCTGTTGCTTCTGCATATGCTGAAGCTTCCGCATCAGCTGTAGCGTCTGCATTTCCAGAACCTATTCCAAGAATTCCATTTGCTAACCCTGAAGCACTTTGACCTCCAGTTGCGACATTAGCAATTCCTCCAAGCATTGTTCCTTGGCCACCAATTCCATTCAAAACTGTAGAAACACCTTGTCTTACGCCTCCAGTCAATCCTCCTGCATTAGGTGTACTAGCTCCTATTCCTGGAATATTTTGTCCAAATCCAATACCACCAGCAATACCACCGCCAAGGCTTCCTGTTGATCCTGCTATACCTCCAATATTTTGACCAAATGGTACTCTTCCATTAGGTATACCTGTAACTGCACTTCTTGCCATTCCTGCAAAATTAGTAACTGTAGTTGCAGCATCTTTAAATACGTTTGTATTCAAAACAGTTGAAGCATCAAATCCGAAGATTGTTTTAACCATTCTTTCTGCATATTTAATGAATAACATCGCAGCGATTGCTACAATTGCATTTCCTAAATCTGTAACACCAGTAATTGAACTTGCTGATGTTAAAGACGCCATTGCTACACCAACTAAAGCAGCATATATAATTGCATGTAAAGTTTGAATGAATACATTAAATATTAATTCTTTTAACCAATTGTTTAAGGCGCCGCCTCTTCCCCCTCTCATTTTATCTGTTGAATATGTAACTGGAATAATTGGTGAAATCATTACCAATAAAACAATTGTCAAAAAACGTTGAATATATATTAATATATATTTAAATGTCTGCCAGTTTAATAGTGCATAAACAATTAAACATGCAATTCCTAATACTAGATTTGTTGAGAACACTGCATTTTCAAGTGCATCAAAGAAATCTTTTGTATTAGCGAAAGGTGTAAAGCTTTGAATTCCATCTAATAATAAATCATTAAAATTCAATACAATAATTACAATAATATGCATGAACATTACCAATGCAAAGCTTAAAACCCAATCTGTTAATGAACTTTTAGCTATACTCTTTTGCTCTGCTGTTGTATTTTTTGAAATAGAGCGAAGTAAATTCCAAAGTAACATGATAGAAATAACACCAATTGATAACGTTCTAATTGCATAATACCAAACAGCTGCATTTGTTCTAATTTTATATACAACACTGTCAGGATCTAATGCATTACCATCTCTATCTGTTGTAGAAAAAATATTGGCATCTAATAATGTAAATCGATTAAAGAAAATATCAAATGGAGATATCTCTGCAGTTGGAGTACCACCTGTTACTCCTCCTGAACTGGCGAGCAAATAATTAATAGATCGCGCCGCCCTAAACGGTGCTAAGATAAGTCCTTTTACAAAGTCAAATAGTGCTTTAGCTATATTATTAATAAACCTTTCTAGCAATCCATTTGTTCTTTCCTCTCCTTCATCTGTCGTTGCAAAGCTATAATTCATATCCACATTTATGGCACTTATGAAATTGGCTAATGTCAAAACTATTAATACACTTACTAATAATTTTAAGAAAACATTTTTTATTTTCATGGCATTTCCTCCTCACTATCAGTCTGATACTGTAATCTTAATCTATCTTCTTTGCCGTCATCTCCGCCTGGAGTTCTAATGAAAACTTTAGTTTCATTTAATTGATTTAATAAATTTGCCACATCTGGACTTGTCATTGCTGCTTCCTCTTGCTCTGTCATAACTGAATCTAAAACTTGGTCCATTAAACTTGCCTTTCTTCTTTCTTTAAATTCTCTTACTTCATTATCCGTAATACGTGGTCTTGCTTTTCTCTCAGCAGTTTTCTTATCAGTAATTTTTACTCTAGATTTTGCATCTTTTACTGCGCCTTTTGCTCTTCTTTCTTGATTAATTTCTCTTAAAGTCTCTCTAAATCTAGAATCTTTATAAATATTTTCAACAATTTCTACAGATTTTGATTGTTCGTTTGATTCACCTTGTCTAAAGAAGAACATTCTTAATCTTCTTATTAATTCTTGTTTTTCTTCTCCATTTTTATAAATTTCGTCAAAAGACTCTATTTCGTGGTCTTCAACAAATCTTGCAAAAATTCTTCTAATATCGCTAAAATACATATCCATCAATTCAATTAAGGATTCTTGCAATGTTTCAGAAGTAATATTTTGTTCTTCTTTTATCTTCTCTCCTTTACTTACATCTTCTTGTTCAGTTACTACATAGATGCTCCATCCATCCATATCAGCAACTGGATTCTTAGAGAAGTCGAATGGCGTCATTAACATTTTTTTCAATTTATCACCATATGTTTGTTCAAATCTCTGTACTGTTTTAGCCATACTAGCGCTTTCTAGTTTATCTGCTTTATCATAGAAATCTTTGATAGAATGACGATTATTTAAAGTAACTGATTGTCCTTGCGTTCTAACACCACCGTAGAATTTAAGTGTAATCTTAACAACACTTTCTTCTTCTTCATCACTTGACTTATCCTGTTTTGCAAGTTTTTCCGCCATTGTGCTATCAGAAGTTGTTTTATGTTTTTTAGCCCATTTTTTCTCTGCTTTTGCTACTTCTTTATCAAAAGCTATTTCTTCAGGTGTTTTTGTCTCTTCAGCAGCATTAGCAATTACCTCTGTCATAGCATCTACTGTTTCTTCTAAAACAGCTTTTGGAAATTCTGTAATTTCTTCTGCTGCTTCTGTAACTGTCGCTTTGACTGTCTCTTTTGCTAAATCCATTAATAAATCAGATAAATTTGCAACTTTTTCATCAATATCTACATCTGTAGGTGGTGTTTCTGCCGTAAATCCACCATCATTTACTAATTCTTCTGCAATTCTTACACGTTCCACCTCAGCAGCTGTATTGAATAAAGTATCATTATCAGGCTCTGTTAATTCTTCAACTCTTTCTGTTAAATGAGCCATTGCATCTTCCATTGTATCATCATCTTCTCCACCAAACTGTGGTCCAGAAGGTGTTGTTACTGTATTTCTAGAAATTGCACTTTCAAATATTTCTTGTTTTCTTGCAAGTTCTTCTACAGGAGTTTCTCCTGGAGCGGCCTCTGGTGCCGTTTCTTCACTAAAGTACATTACTTGTTTTAGCTCTTCTTTAGAAGTAATTCCTGCTTCATTCATTGCATAAACTACTGCTTCAGCTACTTCTGTACTACTTTCTTCTGCTTGCTCTGCCGGAGCAGTTAAAATGTCTTGTAATAAATTATCTGTGCTACTTGCTCTTTGTACATCATCAATTAATCCTTGAAATTTTGCAACTCTATCTTCAACAGATGCTGTTTCTTCTAATCCTAAACTTTTATTTGTTACAATATCATTAGAAGTAGCTACAAAGTCTTGTATTTGAGCCATTACTGATTTATCAGCTTTTTCTACTACTTGATAGTCTTCTGTAGAAATTGTATTATCTTCATTTACAACTTGCTCTATAATTGTACCATCTAAAGTTACAACATGTTGTACAATTTTTTCTAATCTTTGAACACCTTCTTCTGAAGTTGTAATTGGTGCTACTTTTTCCTCTTCTTGAGGTACTTGCATAAATGTTTGAACAATTTGTGCTATAAACTGAGCTTGTACTTCTTCTTTACTCATTTCTTTTGCTACATCTGATTTCTCTCTACTTGTTTCAGTAACAAATTGTGTAAATGCCTCTATAATATTCTGTTTCATTTCTGTTTGTTCTGGAGTTTGAACTTGCTCTTGTGTAGCCTTTTCTACTGGTTGAATAAATCCTGCAAATGATTGTACTATTGTTTGTACAAATTGTTGTTGCACTTCTAGTTGTACTTCTGTTTGAACTGGTTGTTCTGGAGACGTTTCTATTGTTGAGCTTTGTTCAACAACATATTGCACAAATGCTTGTGTAATTGTTTGTCTAAATGCAAATTGGGCATCTGTTTCATTTTCTCTTCTTTCAAGTACAAGTTGCTCGTTTGCTAATTCTGGTTGTTGCACTATTTGTTGAATTATATTTGTTTGTGGTTGCTCAGCAACATATTGTGTAATTGTCTCTGTTACGAATTGTCTTAAAACGGCTTGTTCTCTTGTTTCGCCTTCTAATACTTGAACATTTTGTACTTCTGGTTGTTGCATGTATTGTGTAAATGCTTCCACTACCGCTTTTCTCATCTCGAAATGTTCTTGTGTTTCGTTCTCTTGACGTTGTAATACTGGTTGTACTAATACTTGTGGTTGCTCAACTACATATTGTGTAACTGTTTCTGTTACAAATTGTCTTAAGATTGCTTGTTCTCTTGTTTCGCCTTCTAATACTTGAACATTTTGTGCTTCTGGTTGTTGCATGTATTGTGTAAATGCTTCTACTACTGCTTTTCTCATTTCGAAATGTTCTTGCGTCTCGTTCTCTTGACGTTCTAAGACTGGTTGTACTCCCATTTCTGGGTTTTCAGCAACATATTGTGTAATTGTCTCTGTTACGAATTGTCTTAAGATTGCTTGTTCTCTTGTTTCGCCCTCTAACACTTGAACATTTTGTACTTCTGGTTGTTGCATGTATTGTGTAAATGCTTGTACAACAGCTTGTCTCATTTCAAAATGTTCTTGTGTTTCATTTTCTAAACGTTGTAATACTGGTTGTGCTCCCATTTCTGGTTTTTCTACAATATATTGGTTAATTGTTTCTGTTACAAATTGTCTAAAGATAGCTTGCTCTTTTGTTTCACCTTCAAGTACTTGAACATTTGCTACATCAGGTTGTTGTTGTAAGTACTCTGTAAACGCTTGTGTTATTGCTTGTCTTAAAGCAAATTGTTCATCTGTCTCACCTTCTAGTTTTTGTAAAACAATTGGCTCTCCAGCTGCTTGACTCTCCATAATCTGTACGATAAGTGGTTTTCCATCTTCTTGTGGTTGCATCATTTGATTCATAACTGTTTGAACTGCTGGTTGTAAAATTTGTCCTTCAACTGTTACTACTTGTGGAACAATCTTTCCATCCTCTGTCATAACAAATTGGATTACAGTATTTGGAGTTTCTGTTCCTTCTTCTTGTTGTACTAATCCTGTTGCTCTTATCTTTTCTTCCATATTAGCGTCTTGTTTCATTACAATTAAGCCACTTGATAATTCTCTAGCAGTTCCTTCTTGGATCATTTTTTGCAATCCAATTTCTCCTGGTGTCATATTATCAATTTGTTTAAATCCTAAACGAATTCTATTGGTTGCTGCCATAACTTGGCCTGCAACATTATTTGCCATTTCAACTCTTCTAGTTTGTCTTGTCAATTCTTTTTGTCTTGTAATTGCTGCTTGCTGTGCTAATTTTATTTGTCTAATAGATTTTACACTTCTTGAGCTTGATGCTTGCATTGTACGTGTAAATTCTACTGCTGTTCTCTCAAATCTATGTGCTTTAAAATCAACATCTTCTACTGATGCAGCAGTTCTACTAATAACAGCTAAATATTTATCCTTTTGTATTGTTTTATTTAACATTCTAGTTGTAATTGTATGAGCACTAGCTGCACTAAATCTACTAAATGTATAAGTTCTCTGACCTTCTAATTCTCCTGTTTCACTTCTTCTTTCTTGTCTTACTGCAACATCATTCATCGTTGCCAATTTCATATGAGTTAATCTTCTAGCAGCCTTTATTACTCTCTTTTCACGTACTCTTCCAGTTGCTAGTTCTTCTACTCTATGTTCTGCAGCTTCTTCATATCTTTGTTCTGCTAGCAATCCTAATCCTAATCTAGCAGATCCAACTGTTGGTGATAATAATACTTGAGCTCCTAATTTTTCAAAAGCTGTATATAATATAGGATTTCCTGTTGTATATTCTTTTTTTATTTCTTCAATAAAAGCTTTTGTATCGATATTAATATCAATTACCAACATCATAGCTGTTGTGGTATCTAAAGCTACTCCTTGATATGAAGCTTTTATCAATTGATGTTTTTTCTGATAATTATAAATAATTTTTGGTAATTTTTTTACTAATTCTACTTCATTTTCTAGTTCTAATCTTCTTACGTCTTTTTGGAACTCTCTTTGTGTATCCATAAGCGCATATCTTACTCTACCGCTCATAATATTATAAGCTTTATTTAATTTTCTCTTTGTAAATTTTCCCATAGGAACTATCGTACTGCCAATTGCACTACCTACTGCTAATCCAACTGATTGAATTCCTTGTCTTATTCCCTCTAATCCTTGTTTTTCCTCTATTGCATGTTGTGCAGCAACAATTTCATCTGCAGTTAAATTCTCTTTTACTCTTTCACCACTTAAGATATTTTTAGCATCTTTCACCTCTGCTTTAGCTTCAGCATAAGCATTAGAAACGCTTTGTCCTATACTCGTAAGTCCATTACCTACTCCTTCTTTTACACTTTCAAATGCCTTTCCACCAGCTTCTTTTGTCTTATCCCACGCTTGACCTGGTAGTTCTTTCATCTTATCTGCTGCTTCACTAGGTAACTCTTTAAATTTCACTTTTGCCTTCTCAAATCCATCAGATATTGCTTGGCCAAAGCCTTTACTTTCAATAGCATTTTGAGCATTTCCTAAACCAGAGCTAATCTTATCTCCTGCGGCATCAAATCCACCACTAAGAGCTCCAAGTCCAGCATTGACTGCTCCACCTGTTACATTGATAACAGTTCCAACCGCTTTTGAACTATTAATTTTTGTGCTTCCACCAACAAAGTTAAAGATTTTTCTAATAATTGCATCAATCTTAAAGATGAATCCGAATAAAATCAATGTTAACAATGCACCGATTAAATTTTCATCATTATCAGACATCTTTAATGTAAGTCCTATTAATATAGCATAGAATATTGCATGCAATGTTTGAATAACAACATTGAAGATATATTCTTTAAACCATTTTCCAATTCTACCATCACTAACGCCTGTTAAAATTTTCTTTATCGTTGACATTGCAAAAATAATTGGTGCTAGTAATGTTAAAATAATAATATTAATATATCTTTTTGCATAAACGATTACAAACTTATATGTATAATATACTAATAGCAAATACATTAGTAATCCTATAAATCCAGGAACTGCTGATATTTCATACGCCTTTGAAAGAGCTGTTTCATATAAGTCATATTCATCTGTAGACATATCAATTCCTGAGAAATTTGCACCTACAGCTTGAGCAGTTTTGATTCCTTCATCATTTAATGCCATAATCATTAACATGATGTAATGTAAGAAGTAAATTACAGCAAACATAAGGATAAAATGGCCTACTGATTTTTTCAATGTTGCCATTCTCTCAGGAGTTCTATCTGCCAATAATTTTAATACAATAACTAAAAATCCTGCGACATAAGCAGATAATGTAATTCTTAAAATCCATCTATACCAATCGCTTATTGTTGTACGCATTAATTGTCCCAAAGTATTAACAGCATGTCCTGTAACAGCATAAGAGCTAGTAGTAAAAAATAGTATCATAACCATTACTACTAGTCCCAAAGCAATTATTAAATTTTTAGAGAAATTTAATAATTTGTGTTTCATCTATTTACCTCTTACCCTTTCGCTTTCTGTAAGTTCTACTAAATCTTCATCATTTATAATAAATATTTTTTCATTGATTAATTCTTGCGTTCTATCTGTTGCAATTTGATAGCCATTGTAAAATCCTACATCAATATTTCCAAGTCCATCTAATTTTGCAATTACTTGTCTTGTTAAAGACGTTATTGTAACGACATTATTTTCTGCATCTTGTGTAATTGTAAAATCTGGATAATTTCTGATTTCTACAAGGAAGCGTGTTCTTCCTTCATCAAAAGTCTTATCTTGATAATCTCTAAATAAGTCTTCTATTGTTTGATTAGAAATCTTTCTGTTAGGATAAATTGCAACTTCATCTTCATAAAAGAATGCATATACTTCTCTTGATTTGTATCCTAAACAATTACTTTTTCTAAAAGTTGGTTCTCCTAGTTTTGATTCAATTGTTTTAAAATCATCTCCTACTCTTAAATGGCCAACAAGTTCTTTTTCAAAATTTTTATTGAAAACAACACAATTAACATATGTTCCATTGCAATATAATGTATATCCTTCTTTTTCAAAAACTGCATTTCCATTTTCATCTAGTTGAAATCCAGAAAATTTAGCTTTTACCCTATCCCAATTATTATTAACTAAATTAATGATTGGTAATGCATTTACTAAAAAGTCCTCTACGACAACTTTTCCTTCCTGATCTACTTTTGTTGATTTTTTGATTCCTAAAGAATCTGTCCCATTTACTCTTACGGATATAGCAGCCATTCCTGATGAATCTGGTGCTTTACTAATAGCATCACGCATTCCAACAACATTCATAAAAACAGA
The DNA here is from genome assembly GCA_017477355.1 of Clostridia bacterium. Lineage (GTDB taxonomy): Bacteria > Bacillota > Clostridia > TANB77 > CAG-508 > Scatovivens. Next base: position 20,699 of record JAFUWA010000022.1, on the reverse strand, counting down.
TACTACAAAAGCTACAATACCTATGAAAGTTAAAACAATTACTCTTAATAAATTCTTATTCTTTTGATTTCCTGGCATTGTATTTCCTCCTTTGTTTTAATCTACTTTAAAAATATTAATATCAAATAAATCAACTTCCCCAAAAATTAATCCTTCAATTGTTACAGATCTATCCATACTAATTGGATCATCTGCATTTGTTGCTTTCACGCCAGTTTCTTTTAATGTTTTTGGGCTATTGCTTACTGATTCTATTGTATTATTAATTAATCTATCAAATACTGATATAATTCCAATAATAAATCCTCTTAATAAATATGTAATTAATCCTGTAAAATAATTAACTAATTCTTTCAATGAGTTAATAATGATTGTAAATATAGATTCTCTTGATGCTAAGGAATATTTTCCATCTGGAATTCCATTAAAGAAAAAGTTTGAGTAATTAATTTTCTCTGCCGCAATTCCACTTCCATTATTTGATGTTCCTGCTACTGAAAACTCTGTATTTAATGTTGTAATAGCACTTGCCCCAGCACTAGTAATTCTATAAATATAAATATCTTGTCCATTGTGATAATCCCAATTGCAATGGTATCTACCATTTTCTGATGTTTTCCCATCTCCAGAATAAATCCAAGCATGCCCATCATAGAACATTAAATCTCCATTTTTTAAAGAGCTTTGTGATTTATCCCAATGGATTTTTTCAAACTTTCCAGACATATCAGATGGAGAACCCATTAAACTACCTGTAGCATGTGGAGAATCAATCACTCCTGCTACATAATGGTAACATCCTGTAGCAAAACTAGAACAATCGAAATAGATATATTCGCTATTCCAAGTATAACTACTAGGTGACCAAATTGGATTATCTGTTCTACAATGTCCAGGAACGCCACCTTTTCCAGAGTTATCATACTGATCTCCGACAACTTGTCTATAACCTACTATATTTTTTCCTTCTTGTCCATAAGTATCGACAACATGCTTTGCAAACCCTGCTACTGCATTTCCTACTTCTTCGGGAGTATATGCCAAGGAAACAGGAGTAATTGTTGAAAAAATTAATACAAAAATTACTATGAATATTATTATATTTTTTAAAAAATATCTCAAGTTTTTCATATTACAATTACTTTCTTTTTTTAAATAATCTCTCACCCTTAATTATACCATATTTCAAGGATTTTCTCAACATTTTAACTTAGTTAATTTCCACGTTTACTACTTCATTATTATTGTAAATAATTTGACCGTCTCCTGCAGAAGTAATTATAATTTCTTTATCTAAGTCAATGAGCTTTGCGTTTACTCTTGTTTCACAGTTATATACATAAATTCCATCATAATTAACACTATAAACTAATTTTGAATCATCATACCACTTATAACTTGATAATTGTAAATTTTTGTCTAGTTCTGAATCAGAAAATTCTCCTGTTCTTGAGTAGAAAATTGGGCCTCTATATCCCTCTTCATCAGCATCTAGAAATCTAAGTCCAAAATTGATTCCAAAACTTTTCTTTTCCTCTTCTGATAATTCACCTTCTATATGTCTCTTTAAATATTCGTCCATGCTTCTTTCTTTTTCTTCTTCAAAAACCATATCTGTGTTTGTTAAATAAACATTTTCTAAATTAGCAATATCAATATTGCCAGAATAGTTTTGATAAATAAAAATACCATTTTTTAGTGATGCACTAGAAATGTCTAATTTTACACCCCTTAATGTATATCTTAAATCAACATAATTTGAATCAAAATCATAAACATCATAATCAATCCACATTCCTGTTAAAGAAGTGGCAAATTTTTTAGCATCATTTGTATTATTTAGCTCTGTAATATCATTTTTTAGTTCTTCTTCATCTAAGCTTCCTACTTTTACTACTGGATAAACAGAAACTTCTTTATTCAAGAAATCAAAGAACAAGTAATTTCTTTCACTTACATATCCATAAATATTATCTCCATCTGAAAAAGTAGGAGTACCTAATGCAGACTCAACTTGATCTCTCGAAGAATTAGCATTTAATCCTCCTGCTATTTCTCCTTGATATTTTTTTGTAAATATAATATTAAAAATGCTTCTACTAACAACTTTATATTTTATTCCTTCATCAAAATAAATTTGATATCCTTCACATGTTGCTTCTTGTATTCCCCAGTTGACACCATTTTCATCCCAACCAGAATTAATTGCTGATTGTAATTCTGGAGATTGTATTATGAAATTTGAAACTGTATTTTCACGATTTTTTGCAAATCTCTCAGAATCATGATTTAAATAATAATTGATATCACCATTTATTTTGAATTCTACAATATTAGGCTTTTCACAAAAAACTTCAATATCAATATTTTTATTATTATCTTTTAATTCAAAATTTTTATAATTAATAAACTCTGCTACTAATTTACAGATACTTAAAAAATAATTTTCATTGCTTACGTCTCCTGAATATAAATCAACAGGAAAATTTACTGTTGCAATTATCCCCCCATTTGCTGCACTTTGATTAATTAATTTACAATTACGACTAGCAAGCAAACTTGATAATGAATCATAAGAGCTAACACTATATTGAATATTACTTGTTTGACTTAAGTTTGATTGTTCTTCCTTTATTGATTTTAATGCATCTCTAAAACTCTTTATAACAATAAAAATAGCAAGTAAACACAAGATAATTGTTACAACTATCTTCCATTTACTACTATTTTTCTTATTATAATTTATCTTTTGCCCCATATTCTTTACCTCATTTTGGCGCCAACAGCGTGGCGCCATTTATTAGTCTACTTTAAAAATATTAATATCAAATAAATCAACTTCTCCAAAGATTAATCCTTCAATTGTTACAGATCTATCCATACTAATTGGATCATCTGCATCTGTAGCTCTTACTCCCGTTTCTTTTAATGTTTTTGGGCTATTGCTTACTGAATCTATTGTATTATTAATTAATCTATCAAATACTGAGATAATTCCAATAATAAATCCTCTTAATAAGTATGTGATTAATCCTGTGAAATAGTTAACTAGTTCTTTTAATGAGTTAATAATGATTGTAAATATAGATTCTCTTGATGCTAAGGAATATTTTCCATCTGGAATTCCATTAAAGAAAAAGTTTGAATAATTTACTTTTTCTGCTGTAATTCCAGAACCAGTACCTGTTCCTGTAATTTTTCCTGAAGGGTCTACCTGAACAGAACTTGCTAATCTAAATCCACAGCAGAAGTCTCCGTCCGCAGAAACCATACTCATCTTCCTGAACAATACCAGGATGATCATTACCAAAATTAACATGATGACCACCTTCAATTATCATTTCAGCGTGGTGATCGTTATAAACCATATCTCCTGGTTTTAAATCACTTTCGTTTGCTATATATACCCAATTGCTCCTTGATTTCATATTATCATGATTTGGGCATCCCATGTCTGCACCTAACGCAATAATATCTACTCCTAGAGCTTTATAATACATATAGGCTACTCCAACAGTACAACAAGTATGAAACTTACCTTGTCCAAAAGAGCCTCCTGTCCAAAAATAAGAATCTGGCTCAACTACAGCAAAGGAGTTATCATAATAACCATCTGGTTTATTACCATATTGATTGCAAAAGTCTACTGCATATTTTGCCAAATACTCTCCGACAAGCATCGTCATATCCTCTTGTAGCAAAAACAGAACAAGTAGAACCTAGTGCCACATATAAAATTACATAAATAACTATAATTTTTATAGTAATTGTTTTTACTTTTTTCATTATATTCTACTCGCTTTCTATTAAATAATCCTTTTCATAATTATACCATATTTTGGGCTTGTTTTCAATATTTTGAGCTATTCTACAACAATAGCCAATCTTTCTGTATTATTGTAAATAATTTGGTTATTTTCTACGTCATTAATTCTTATTTCTTCTTCAGATTCTAATATTTTTTGTGCTTGTCTAGTAACACAGTTATATGCATACATTCCTTCATTATCAACTGTATAAATAAAGATTGTTTCATTTAACCATATATAGCTAGACAATTCTAATCTTTTATCCAATTCTGAATCTGCATATTCTTTATCTCTAGAGAAAAACATTGGACCTACGCTAATATCACCATCATGCTCTCTAAATTTTACTGAGAAATCATGGCCTAAATATTTATCATAAAATTCGTCTGTAAAATCACCTTGATCAATCCTGCTCATCATTTCTTCAAGGCTTCTCTTTTTCTCTAGTTCAAAAACACTATCTGATTCTTGCATATAAGTGTTTTCTAAATCAGAAACATCTCTGCTTCCGCTATAATTTTGGTAAATATAAATACCATTTTTTAATGACGTACTAGATATTTGTAAACTTACTCCTCTTAATGTATATCTTAAATCAACATAATTTGAATCATAATCATAAACATCATAATCATTCCACATTCTAGTTAATTCTGTTGCAAAAGCCTTAATATCTGAAGATTCATTCATTTGATTAATCAATTCTTTTAACTCATTTTCTTCTTTACTGCTAACGTTAATCACTGGATAAACAGAAATTTCATGATTTACAAAATCAAAGAAAACATAGTTTGTATCACTTACATATCCGTATATTTCATCATTCTTAGAAAAATTAGGAGTTCCTAATGCAGTTTCAACCGCAGTAACACTTGAATTTGCATTTAATCCTCCAACTACTTGTTTATTATATTTTTCTGTAAATACTACATTAAACACATCAGTAGCTACTGTTTTATAACGAATACCTTCATCAAAATAAATATTATAACTATTACAAATAGAATCTCTTTCTCCCCAGTTTACCTTTGCTTCATTCCAATCCCCATTGATTAACTCTTGTAACTCTGCTGATTGAACTATAAAATTGGTCACACTTGAAGATAAGCTTCTATTTCTTTTAGAATTATTATTTAAATAATAGTTTGAATCTCCATTGATTATCAATTCTGTTATGTTTGGTTTTTCACATTTTACTTCGATATCAATATCTTTTTGAGTATCTATCAATTCAAAATTTTTATAATCAATGAATTCTGCTACTGCTTTACAAATATTTAAAAAATGTGTTTCATTACTTACATTTTCTGTATATAAACCAACATCAAACGTTAATTTAACTTTTACAAATTCATTGGTTTCTTCTTTACTAATTACATTACAACGAAAACTTTTCATTAAATCTTCTAATGTATTATATTCCTTTACTGACTTATAAATAGTTGCACTGCTATCTGTTGGTTGTGCTTCTTGTATCATTTCCTTACGCACACTTTTAATTGATCTTATTAAAATAATAATACTTACTAAAATTAAAAGAATGATAATTATGAGTTTCAATTTATTGTTTTTGTTTTTACTATAATTTACTTTTTCTCCCATACATCTTACCTCTTAATTATTTTTTCAATGAAAAGATTGAGGAACTCAATTCCCAACCAAACATAGCTTTTGCAATATTACTTGCTCTATATAAAGCATATAATAAAATAATACCTACTACTGGTACGTTTATTGCAATCTCTGAAAGAGAGAAGAAGAAAATTAAATAAAATAGTGCATGTACTGGTTGCATAAACGCAAGTGAAATATAATTTTTAAACATTTCTCCTAAAACATCACTCTCTTTACCCATCATTAATCTAATAGAATGAAGCATGATAATTACTGGAGCTGCAATAAATAATAAGAGAATTCCTAACACTCTAAATACATATTTTATTAAAAATAAAACTTGTGCTATAACAAGTGCCGCAAATACAACAGAATAAGCTAAAGATGTTACTCCTCCTGTATTTTCTACTTGAAAAGATAAATCTTCAATTACGGTTGTTTCAAAAGCACTATATCCTGCTTCTTCTAATCCAACTCTCATTTGCCAAAATCCATCAACTAAAGAACCCGCTGCAGTATCAATTGCCGCAAATATGTATGGGAAAAATACAATTAAAAACACACATAATGCCCATCTTGTTAATATCTTTTTCCATGCAGCTAAATCTCTTGCTTTTTGAACAGAAATTGTTCTCATAATTGCAAATAAAATCATTGGAACAGCAAGTAACAATGATATATTTGTAAAAAATCCACTTATTTCTGCTCCTTTATCTTTAATAGAATCAACTACACTATTTACTCCTGAAGGAGTATAGCTTGGATTTGTTGCTAAATCAGCTGATTTTTGGTAAGGTTTCGGATTAAGTAAAACATATTCTCCAAAAACAAGAGAATTAATTGTAAATAACCCTGTTTTTTCAGCAGAGAAATCACTTTCATAGTAATAATATCCACCATCTCCCGTAAACTTGGACATCATTTTAAGTGCAACTCCACCAAGTGTTGTAATAAATGTTCCAAGTTTACTCGTTGCAGAACCAACATCTGATTCTCCAAGCTCTATATTTTTCTCGCTTTGCCCAATCGTTACTTTTCCTTCATCTGATAACTTCTTGTATTCGTCCATACTTAACGCACCACCAGAGCCTTCTGTTTCTGTTGTTGTGGTTTCTTCTGGTGGGTCTGCTGGGTCAGCCGGATCTGTTGGAGGGTCATCTGTAGCAAAAGCAATATAACTTGAACATATGAAATTAAAAACTATTAGTATTAATACTAATATAGAAATCTTTTTCATATTTTTCATATCTTTCTCCTATATTAATCTCATTGGGGAAATTTCCCCAATGGGCATATTAACTATCTTTTAAAGCTTGCACTTTTTGTTTTTGTTTTTCCATTGCAATTTGTTTTGAAAGGTTCGTTTCAACGAACTCGAATTCTTTTTGCGTTGGTTGAATTGCAAGAACTGCAGAATCTCCACCAACTTTTAATAATCCTTCACCTCTACTGCATGTAATTAAGAAGGAAGCTTCACCTTCACTTAACTTAAATACTTCTCTTAAGTATTGAATCTCTGATTTATCCTGCGCTAGGAATAATTTTGTTTCTGAAGAAGTTAAAACTGCTTGTGCTTCTTTCTTCTCATAGAAATCTTGGAATTTCTGTGAAGCAACTAGTAAAGATACATTTCTTTTTCTGGCACGTCTTGCCATAGTGTTCAAAAAGTCTACGGCTTCAGGGAATGGAAGTAACATCCACGCCTCGTCGATGATAACCCTTTTCTTCATGGCTTTTGATTTATCTTCACTATTTTTCTTAACATATTTCTCCCAAACCCAAGAAAGTAAAACTTGTTGGGCCAAAGGTCTTGCAAATCTTTCCTCTAATTGAGAAATATCTAAGTTAATAAATGGCATTCCTTCTAATAATTCAAATGTAGATTGACCATCAAAATAAGCCATTTGTCCTTGAAGCTCTCTTACATATTGCTTCATAACTTTTACTAAATAACTGTAATGGAAACGATAGTCTGGGTTATCGTTCTCTTGTGCCTTTTTACAAATTCTCTTATACCAAGAACCTATTGTTGGCATATCTTTCTTTGTTCTACCTAAATAATTTTGAGAAACATCAATATTGTTTCCTTCCATTAAATATAAACTTTCAACATTGTTTGTAATACCTAAAGCCGTATATTCTTCTAGTACTGATTCAGAAATAATTTGTTTTGTTAACTCGTTAACTTCTTCTGATTTTGTACTACCTCTTGCCATAGTCAAAAGACCTTGTGTAACGTCTTCTACTTTATTTTCGATATTTAACATTGTTCTCTCTTTACCTGTAATTTCGTCTTTTACAATTTCAGGCTCAATATCAAATATATTAATAATTGTACTAGAGTTTGGGCTAATAACAACATTTACGCCACCCAAAGACTCAGCAACGATTCCATACTCACCGCTCAGCGTCTAATGCTAAGCTATCTATTCCCATCAAAATAGAAGAACGAGCTGACAACATCTTTACTGTAACAGATTTACCAGCACCAGATTTACCAAAGATAACCATATTATAGTTTGTTAATTTTGAACTAAAGTTATCATAAAGAATTGGAAGTCCTGTTTGTTTATTAAATCCTAAAGGAATTCCACCATCATGTCCTATATCTGATGTGAAGAATGGGAATACAGTAGACATCGCTCTTCTATCAAATGTATGACTCTTATTTAACTTATTATCGTTATAAGGCATATTTGTTCTGAAAGCTGCGTCCTGCATTGCCCAAGCTGGCTTAATATCTATTAAGTTCTTTGCCATCTCGTTCGTTAATAATTCTGTATATTTATCTAGTTCATCCATACTATATGCAAACACAGTTGCTACTATAGTTGAACTGAACAATCTATTTAATCCGAGATGCAATTGTATCTCTTAGCTCTTCAGCTTCCATTCTTTTTTGTAAGATTACTCTCTCACGGTTAATATCACCTCTATCTTGAGCAACAATTCTTTCAGACTCTAATTCATTAATTGTTCTGTTCAAGTCTGTTTGTGATGTTGACTCATTAACTGGGGCAATAAAAACTGAAACATTAATATCTCCAAAAGTATACATACCTCTTAAGAATTCTGGGAAAGTACACATTCTAGGAAGAGTAGATACTAACATTGATCTTGCAAGTCTTGTTCTTGAAGACATTATTGCAATATGGTTTGTGTAACTAGCATCAATTCCACCTGGTGCTATAATATCCTTAATTGTACTTTGGTTTCTTCTAAGTAATGTATTGCTTTCTTTTACCCTAACAGCTTCTTGTGGAGCTGCTTCTGTAGTTTTCTTTCCTAAACCCAACATATCTTATCCTCCTAATCTTCTGTATCCACTTTTCTTTTTCTGATAATTCTTCTTGCTGCAAAACTAGATTTTGGTTTTTCCTCTTCTTTTGGCTCTTCTGTATTTTCTGCAACTGCTTCATCAGATTCAGCATTTGAACCTTTAATTTCTTCTGTTGCCATATCAAATATTCTAGGATCAAGTTGATCTTCATATTGATTTAACAAGTTTAGAGCTTTTTCTTTTATTTTTTGACTCTTTTCTAATTCTTTTTGTCTTTCTTCTGCCTGTCTACGTTTATCCGCTTTTAAAATACTATCTGTTGTTAAGTCTATTGCTGCAATATTAATTTCTTCATCTAATTTTTCTTGTCTCTTCTCTAATACATCTTTACCTGTTGAATATAATCTATCATATTGAGCATCTAACATATTATTTAACTGATATAGCTCTGAATCATCTCTGTTATAAGCAACAAATAAAAGCTCAGCTAACTCTTCGGAATTCAAAATTCTACCAGTAACTTGCGATGTTCCAAGAGAGCTGATAATATTCTGACTTCTTGTATATAATTCTGAGAAGCAAATATTATTAATTTCATCCTTTGAGTAGTTGCTAGTATTTCCACCAATTTCAGCTGTATAATATGATAAAATAACATATGTTTTTTGTTGTAAAATATTTTTATTTGAGCTTAACCTTTCAACATACTCTGTTATATTTTGACCATACTCTAAGACACTTGTTTTTCTTCTTTTCTCAAACTCTAGTCTCTCAACCATTGGTTTATTTCCAGTAGCTCTAGCTTGTCTTAATCTTTGATCAACCTTTTTCAAATCTTCTGTTACAGCGGCAACTCTTGTTCTATATTCATTAATAATTGCTTTTAAATTTAAAGTTCTACTTTGTACATATAATTGAATTGGAAATCTTAAAGTGTTTAAGAATTGAACAAATCCTTCCTCAACACCCATTTTTTCATCTGCGCTCATCAAATCATAATTAACACCATTACATTGTAAAACCATAACAAACTGCGTTCTATTTTTTCTAACAATCATATTATCTACAACTTCGTCAAACTCCATAAAGTCATTCATTGACTCCACACTTAAAACTCCTTGGAATTTTCCAAAATCGCTACCAATTCCTGTATCCTTAGGTCTATCGTCTGAGGAAGTTGTATCAAGAATAACATCTTTCTCTTTTTCTTCATCATCCTTTTTCCTAGAGACATACACAAACATTGCTATCAAAACTAGCAAAACGATTATTACTGCGAAAATAATAATCTCAAACATCAGAATTCTTCCGTCAGTATTTCCACCCATCTTCTATTCTTCCTCCTTTGTATCTGGTTCTACATCTGTGTTAATTGTATTAACATATGTATAAATCTTTCTACTCTTCTTAAATTTAAAATATCGAATAATAATATCACTAATAGATTCTCCACCAATTTTTTTGGTTACTGGCAATCCGACAATTGTTGGAATTTTTAAAGCTCCAATACAATATCCAATCACTGCAAATATTGCTAAAATAATAAGTCCTACCATCTTTAAATTAATCATTGAAAATATTAAATAGAAAACAAATCCTACAATAGCCCCTAAAGCTGTTGTAATCAATGATTTAATTGAAAAGATATATAATAATCTTGTTTCACCCTTATAGTTACGAGGTATGTAATAAGTTCCCATAATTTTTCCTCCATTGTATTTTGCTTATCTTACATAATACTTTCGAATTGTTCAAAGATATTTGTGAAGAATCCCATAATATTTTGAGCAAAGATAAATAGTAATGCTAATATAAAAGAAAATGTAATTGTTAGCTTTGCACCAGCAACATCTTTACCATTGTTTTTCATACTTAAAGTAATGAATAAAAACGCAATGTTTACCATAAAAACACCAATTCCAATTGCTCTTATTCCATTATAAATATCATCTATTGCAGTTGTAACACCAGTTGCATTATTTAAAACTGCACTTGAATTACCACCGCTCATATCTCTCCAACTTTTTCCTTGTTTAAAAGTTTTCTCAAAAAAACTATCTCCTGAACTTGCAAAAGAATAATTATTAATAAAAACTAGCTGAATCATCATAAAAATTACGATTACACTTAATATTTTTTTTGTTACTTTCATATCTATCACTCCTATTTCTCCCGATAATATACCTACTTATATTAATTATAATAAAACTGCAATTTTTTTTCAACATTATTTGCATATATTTTTCATTTTTAATCATTTTGTAACATTCCGTAAAAAACAAAAAACGAGTGCTTTTATAAAACACCCGTAATTTCTTATTTTTATAATCCAACTGCATATGAAAATAGATACATTGCTAAGAATGCTAATACACCATATAACAATGTCCATTTCATTCTATTTCTCATTTCCGCTTTATCTGTTGCAGCTACTACTGTAAAATATTGAATACCTGTTATTGTAAATCGAATAATAAAATAACCAGAAACAGCGACTTCAGAAACAGCAATTAACGTTTTCAAAATAGTAGCTCCTACTCTAGTTTTAACAATTGTATTTCCAAAAGCAAATGTTGGAGATACTACTATCATATTAATTAAAATAAACATTACTAAAACTGTATATGTACATTTAATAAATTTTTTCATCTTTGCGTTCATATCTTCTCCTCCTTTGCATATTTTACGAAAATACTTCTTTCATAATATCTTCTATAAAGTTTGCTACAAAATATATAATATTACTTGCTCCTATAAAAACAGCAACACCAATTGCGAAATTAATCAACTGTCTTCCTTTAATATCTGCTTTTTTCTCCATTGCGAAAGGCATACTTTTACCATCCGTAGAAAAATAAGAAATACTCATCCATGCAAGCATAATCAAAGCAATACCTGATCCTGCTATTCTAATTACATTTAATATATTTCCAATAATGGAACGTTCCACGTTTACAACATTACTGACAATTTGATCGTCGGCTAAACTAGTCCAACTGTTTAAGAAATAGAACATCTCTTATTCCTCCCCTTATACATTATTCAAGTTAGCATCAATAAACATTTGAATTAATTTTAATAATCCTGAAGTACCAAATAATAATACTGCACCAATTATATAACCTGTCAAATCCTTTTTAGCTTCTGCTTTTCCTTCAGCACCTTTACTTGTATATTGAATACCTAAAACAACTAACATGATGATAGCAACACCAGCAGCAACTGTAGATACAATATTGATAGCAGCTCCCATAACATTTGTTACAGTATTTCCAGCTCTACCGCCACCTTCACCTGCTTTCTGAGATATTTTATCTAATTCACCGCTTACATCCCAGCCAGATGATGAACTTCTTCCACCACCACCACCTGTTCCAGTATCTGTAACAGGAACAGGAGTTGTACGAGGAATCGCAAACACATAATTATTACTAAACATCATGCAAGTAATTTGCATAATCGCAAAAATTAATACTATATTAAATAACTTTCTTATTACTTTCATCATAATACTACCTCCTATTTAATATAATCTTGTATAAAATAATTGATAAGTGCTAAAAGTCCTGTTGATCCAAACAAGATAACCGCACCAATTAAATATGTTGGGATATCAACTTTCAATTGAGCTTTTACTTGAGCACTACCAGTAAAATATTTCATCGCAATAAATAGCAACATCAAAATAGCCCAACCTAAAGCAATTGTTCTAACAATTGCATAAATAACTCCAAAAAACTTTCTAAGCAAAGAACCCAAAGTACCATGTGTTCCAGGGATATTAGTATCTGCTAATTGTGTATAGCCTCTATTATCAAACTGCCCTGGTTCTAAATAGTTTTTGTCAATTGCTAATGAAACCACTGGCATTGAGACTGTTATAGCTAATACAACTAAAAACAATGCAATTATCATTTTAAACTTAAAACTTCTAATCATATTTTTTCCTCTTTTGAGTTATTCTTAACCCATTTTTCTACAAAATTCTCCACTATAATTTAATTATACACTAAACTTTTTTTTATTTCAACTCTCTAGATAAAAAATAATTTTGCATTTTTTGAAAATTTTTTCAAAAATCACTTGAAATCCCAAAAAAACTATGCTATTATATATAAGTACTTTTTAATAAGCAGCTTGGTGCAGTAGCTCAGCTGGATAGAGCAACGGCCTTCTAAGCCGTGGGTCGGGAGTTCGAATCTCTTCTGCATCACCAAAACAAGTGATATAGCTTATATTACTTGTTTTTTTGTTTTTAAAATCTTTTTTTAATCCATCTTAAGTTTCATTGACAAGATTTTTTAGTTATACTATAATTTTTGATAGTAATAAAGAAAGGAAATAATCATGAAACTTAGCAAGAAAACAATTATCAATTGCATTATTATTTTAGGAATTGTTCTTCGATTAATTTTTATTATATTTACACCAATTGATAAATATCAGATAGATAATAATCCACCATATGGGCATCTTTCTTATTGTATGTATTTATATGAAAATTGGGAGTTACCAAATACGAGCGAAAATCAATTTTACCACCCACCACTAAACGCTTTTCTATCTGCTGTTTTGTTGAAAAGTTTGGATTTCACAAATTTTTCTGTCAACTTAAAAATCGAAGCTTTACAATTATTACCTTTTATATATTCTTCTATTACCCTTATTTTTATTAAAAAAATTTTAGATAAATTTGGAATTTCTGAAACAAGTCAGATTTTTGTATTACTTATTTGTGTATTTAATCCTATTTCTGTTATTTATTCTGGTTGCATTTCTAATGATGCTTTAGTAAATTTATTTAGTATTGTATCTATTTATTTTTTAATAAAATGGTATCAAGATTCTAATGTTAAAAATATTCTAGTATTAGCTATTACATTAGGGTTAGGAAGTATTACAAAACATTCTATTTTAGTAAATTATGCCATTACTGGAATTGTATTTTTATGGAAATTAAAACAACAAAAAAATGAAAAATTATTTACTCAATATATTATATTTGCAATTTTATTAATTCCAATTACTTTTGCTTACCCAATTAGAAATTTCATTCTTTTTGGTCAAAAACCATTTGCTGTTCAACCTGCAAGTAAAACTTTATACATAGGTAATTTTTCGTTGTGGGAACAATATCGACCTTTAGATAAAACCTTACTACATTCTTCCTTTGCTTTAAAAGACCATAATATATTTTCCAATGTCTTAAGAACAAGTGTTAACCCGTTTTGGTTTTTAAATCACTTTATTGTAGTAATTGAATATTTTGTTAGTATTGTTTTATTACTTACTTCATGTATAGGAATAATCACTTTACTGCAAATACAAAAAGAAAATTTACATATTAAACTTTCAGTGCTCGTGACAAGCTTATGGCTTTTTTCTTTTATCATGCTAAATTTAACTATGCCATATAGTTGTTCTGCAAATGCAAGATACGTTATAACTCCTATCATCTTTTTAGGAATACAGCTTGGTTTTTTATTGGATTATTTGAAAAAATTTAAATTAAAAGCTATTATTCAATTACTTAGTATAACTTACTCTGTTTTAGCTTATGTCATTGTTTTAATTTATACATTTTCTAATGGAATCTATTATTATTAATGAAATTTTCAATTTTTTTCGATTTTTCACTTGATTTTTAGAAAGAACTATGCTAAACTATTTAAGTATCAAAAATAAATTCTTTTGATACTTAAAATCGAGGTGTGGCTCAGTTGGTAGAGCGCGTGGTTTGGGACCATGAGGTCGCAGGTTCGATCCCTGTCGCCTCGACCAATAAAACCCTGTAATTTCAACGATTACAGGATTTTTCATTTTTATATAAATTTTTTCAGTGCTTGTAAAAATAACCCTACAAACGCTATTTTTATGCTATTTTATCATTTGAGACTTTAAGATTATTACTCCTCTTTACTTTTTACCCATACTTCTTCTATTTTTTTAGCGAGTTTTTCAGGATTTCCCCTTTCAACATAAAAAATATCTCTATTATTTTCAATGAATTTTTCTTGATTTGCTTCACTTTTTCCTAAAATTATTTTCTTTCCCATTGCTTTATATGTAAAAGCTTTTCCTGGTATTTCTCTATTAGCCCTTTCGTTCTTGCTACTGAAATGGCCTGCTAAGCATAAATCTGCTGAGTTGATATATTTTGCTAATTCTTTATCTAGCATCCAAGGAATAAATTTTACATTCATATACTCTTTTTCATCTACATTCAGATTTTTAATATTTCCTATAATGTAAAATTTAATTTTTTTATTACCATTCAATAGTTTTGCTGACTCTAAAATTATATCCACTCCTTGCAAGGGAAGTATTGTTCCAAACCATAAAACAATAAATTCATCATCACTATCTTTTAGTTTTATATACCCAGTATTTTTATTATATATATCAGTATTTGGCTCTAAATAAAGTGTTTGAAATTTTGATTTATCAATATTGAACTCCTTTTCAAAATATCTTGCTTGTGTTTTGGTATCTGTATAAACTATATCTGCTTTACTCGATATTTTTGTATCAATATTCTTTAAAAGTCTTGCTAATAAAGCTTTTTCTTTTATTCTTTTTCTGTCAAAAATAAGAGTATTATATAAACTGATAATAAAGTCAATTATTATTAGTTGATTTTCTTTTTTCTTTTTATAAAAAAAGCTAAAAATTAATTGAGGTAAAAAACCAAAAAATATAATATCATATTTTGATTTTCTTTCAAATAATAATTTTAAATTTACTTCAGCAATTCTTAAATAGTAATTTTTCTTTTTTGAATAAAGAATTTTTATATCAGTATAGTTGTTTTTAAGCATTTTTATTATTTGGACATTGCGTATATAGTCTATATTTTTGGTTGTAACATATAAAACTTTTTTATTCTCCATTTTTATCAAATCTTTCTTTTTTTATGTAATATTGTAACTTTTCTAATTGCTTTCTATTTGCCTGTATTGATATACTTTGCATTGAAGCTATTGCAAATTGAATTGTCACTATACTGCAAGCATAAGGTAAAATAGCATTTGTTCCTAAAAACATAAAGCTTAAAATAGCAAGTATAAATGCTATAAAACTGGCTATCGCCCATATTCTAATAGGTTTATATATAAATAATGCTTTTATAACATTTGATGTAGATTTATATATATATTGGGGAATATTCTTAAACAATCTTGATTTTCTTGTATTTGGAAAAGATTCTATTTTTATTGTTTCAATTTTCTCCTTGTTACTTCCTGCTTGTATAATAGTTTCTAATGTATAGGTAAATTGATTGTACACATTTAGCTTTAAGGCATATTCTCTTGAATAAGCTCTAAATCCACTTGGCGCATCTGGTACTTTTGTCTTTGAAAGTAACCTTACGAAAAAACTTCCTAACTTTTGAAGAAAACGTTTTACAGGTGAGAATTTCTCTATTTGTCTTTCTCCAATAACTATATCAGCATGTCCATTTATAATTGGCTCTATTAATTTAGGAATATCTTTTCCTGAATACTGATGATCTCCGTCTATATTTACTATAATATCCGCTCCATTTTTAAGGCATTCATCAATTCCTGTCATGAATGTATTGGCTAAACCCTTATTTGGAAATATATCTACTATATAATTGACCTTTTTCTCTATGGCTATTTCTCTAGTTTTGTCTGTACTTCCATCATTTATTACCATATATTCTATTTTCTCTATTCCATCAATTTTTGTTGGTAACTCATCTATTACTTTCGCCAAATTTTCTTCTTCGTTATAACATGGTATTTGTATTATTAGTTTCATTTTATTCAATCCTTCTATTGATTTAATATATATTGAAGTAATCCTACATATAAAATAGATGTTCCAATATATATACATTTTTTTATATTTTTATTATCATTTTCAATACTTTTTTCTATTATTTTTGTAATTAGCAACAAAAAAGTTGGCATTGCACATATATAATATCTTGAATGGAATCCACCTAAGAAGCCACTTAGTGCATGGAATTCCATATACTGTCTCACAAATTGAACTATCATAGTTATAAATGTTCCTATGCAAATTGAAATATTTACTATATCGATTTTTTGCCTCTTTAATTTTTGATATATAAAATGAACAAATGGCGCTATAAATACTATTCCACTCACAACTAATTTATAATTTTGAGTATGTCTTGCATAAGGTTTACCATTATTAAATCCTGTCCAATATTCAAAAAATTTTCTCCAAAAGTGATTTGCATAAAATTTCAATGTATATGCTGGTTTATATATTGTATCATTAAAAAATTTTGTTTGCTTATAATACTCTGGTGCTAAATGTACTATTGATGGATTTAACACTCCATATCTTGAATAAATAATTGCATAATACCCCAAAATCATAAAAAATGCAGGTAAAGTAACCAAAGCTTGTTTGCAAAATATAAACTTTAAATTTTTTTCTCTTATCAATAACAATATAATAATCAAAATATAAGCAATAAACAAAATTAGAGATGTTGTGAGCTTGCTAAAGCAACAGATAAACGTACCTAATCCTATTAATAAATAAGTCAAGTAATTCCTATTTTTCTCTTCCAATCTCATAGCTCCAATAATAAATATACCCATTCCTATAAATGAAAGTGTATCATTTGTTATTGCACTACAAGTTAACGAAATTAATGGAATATTTACCAATATAATTGCATATGCAAAATTTGCAGTTATACTTTTAAGTTTTCTATATCCTACATAAAAAGCAATAATCATAGCTATATTTGCTAAAAATTGAGTTGTATTTCTAATTCCTCTAAAGTTGAAAGTTATTTTTCCATCTTGAGTATGTACAAAATTAGATAAATTCATTATATGGTAATATAATGGTGGATGCCCAAGATGATTTACACTTTCTTCATCAAATTCTTGTGTAGTATCTTCACCTGTTTCCATAAACTCTATTGATTTTCTATCTAATCTCTCTTCATAATCTATATTAGAAATTTTCTTATATTTAGATTGTAAATTTTTAAATTCTCTCATTTCTTTAAATTCAGGAATTATATGTTTTGTTTGTTTTAAATATGCCATATATGCAATATGAGAATATTCATCTGAATAATCTTGTATGTAACTTTGGTAGTAATCCATTTTTACATTAAATATAATCAATGCTATTATATAAATTATTATAATTATAGCATTTTTCCTTTTTATGCTTTTCATCAAATATACCTCAATTACTTTATTTTGGTTTAAATTCTATTTTTAGATTTATTGAATTTTCATCATTCATGTTTATAGACAATTTACTGTTTTCTTCATAATCTAAATTTCCTTGAAAATCCGGATACATATCTACATTTGTAAGCTCAGAATTTAATGGCTTATTTGCAATTATATTCCATGTATATTCCTCACTTTGTATAATTGCTTCTAATTGTTTTTCTAATATACTACCATCTTCTTGCTTAACTTCTCTTGACAAAATCGCAATTTTTCCAGTTTCATCTACTTCTATTTTTGTATCTTCAGATACATTAAACATTGAAATAATATTGCATTTATCTTTAGTATTGATATTATCTTCTAGAATAACTTTATTTTCTATTTTATCTAAAGTTATTTTTCTTAATATTTTTGCTTCACTCTCATTTTCAAAATATGCACTTGTTAAATCCATTTCAGCAAAACTTTTATCATTATCTGATTTGAAATCTATTATTTTACAATTAGCATTTAAATTTTGATCTGCTCTTGCAATATATTCAGTATTATTTAATTCATATTTTTCAAATTTTGTAGCTAAAATAAACGTTGAATGGCTTTCTGCCCTTTTTTTATAATAATTATATCTTTCACCTGTTCGCTTCCAGTATCCTTTTACATTATAATCCTCTCTTCCTTGTTCTTCAAGCCATCTTGTCCCGGATGCATCTAATATAAATGTACCTATATCTAAATCCGAATGAAAAGTATTGGAATTTTGCCCTGCCTTCATTGCTACATATATTCCTTGTTTATCTGACTTATCTTTTTCCAATATAGCAACTTCTGTACCAGAATACATTTTATCATTTATATTTTGTAAAAGGTTTTGTAATTCTTCATTTGATATATTTTCTGCTTTATATTCTTGTTTACACCAAAGCATTGCATAGATGTTTTTATTAACATAATAGTTATCTTGGTACCAATTAACTATTCTTGCAAGTTCTTTATCATTGTAATACTGATTTGCAAGCCATACTGAAGGTGAAGTATTTACGATTATTTCATCTGCATCTCCAAAATTAAATGTTGTTGATTCTGGCAAAATATTAGAAGATTTTCCTGTCATATATATTGGAAACAAAATTGTTTGCTTCATACAGTCATTTTCTAATAAGCCAAATGTATTATTTAAAGAAAGTTGTGCTGTTGCTAAAAAATTCGTTAAATATGAATTTCCATATTCCCAATACCAAATTCCTTCTTCATATGCTCCATCTTGCATTTCTTCCATTACTATTGGGATTTTTTCTGCTGCTCGATTTATAACTACTTGGCATAACTCTTTTGATGATATTTCTTTTATATTTTCGCCCAAATCTTCTTTAAATTTCTTTGTTATATCGTAGTTATTTATTTTATCTAAATTTATGTTTATATCTTTATTCATTATAGCAATCGCGCCAACTGCTACTCCTCCATTACATATAGGATTCCAATTGCTTCTAGAATTTGCAAAGCTTCTCTCATATTTTATATCAACACTTGGAAGTATACCATTTTGTAAGATGCCATTTTCTATTATATTTCTTTCTTCTTCTGATAAATAATCATAAATCCAATTATATCCAAGAGCTACACCATAAGTCATTTCTGCTACATCTAAAAAGTGATCTGGATGCCAATCTTCAAATTGGCTTACATTTATGAGTTCCTCTTTTAATCTTTTAGAATATCTATCAATTTCTTTATACTGATTGTTTTTATCAAATGATAATACTTTTATCATAAAGCCTAAAATTTCTGAAGTTTCCTTGCATTTTCTTGAAACATCAAGCATTCTGTTTCCTTCATCTATTTCATGTATACATAATGGTTCTTCTAAAATTTCGTTTGCTCTTTTTTCAATTGCTTTATAATCTTTTACCATTTTATCATTTTTTCCTATAAATACTTGATTATATACTTGTTTAAATTGTTCATCACTTGCAATTAATATTATATTTTTTGTATTATATTCTACTACATTTTTTTTATTATTTATAAATATTGCCCTTATGGCAATACTCATTATGACTATTATCATAAGTGCAATTATATTTTTATTTTTTTTCATATACTTAGTTTTCCTTATTCACTCGTTCCTGTCCATGTTACATCATCTGCTGTCATGTTTGGTGCACCCCATGGTGCATCACCAATTGAATCTTTTGCTTTATTTACTATTATACTTGTTAAATTACTACATTGACGAAAGGCACTTTTATCAATACTTCTTGCATTTTGTGGAATTGTTATGCTTGTTAGGCTACTGCATCCCCAAAATGCAGTTTCACCGATTTTAACAGGGCTTTCCGGAAGCACTATGCTTGTTAAACTACTGCACCCCCAAAATGCATTCCATTCTATTGCAGTTACATTATCAGGAATTATTATATTTGTTAGACTACTACAATTTTGAAATGTATCAACCCCAATATATGTAATACTGTTTGATAAAGTTATAGTTGTTAAACTTTCGCAACCCATAAATGCATAGTACCCTATATCTAACACACTATTTGGAATTATCATACTTGTTAAACTACTGCAATTTTGAAAAGCACTATTTCCTATACCCATTATAATATCTGGAATCTCTATAGATTTTAAATCTGAAAGATATGCCAAGGCTGTACTGAACCCAAAAAGTTGGACAGTATAAATTAGGCTACTAACTCGGAATGCTCTCTGTATTGAACAGGGGACATTCCTTTTAGTTTGCTCTTAATTCTTCTGTTATTATAATATTCTATATATTCAATTATATCTTTT
>JAFUWA010000021.1 GCA_017477355.1 Clostridia bacterium | reverse complement strand
ATTTATATCCAATTCCTCTTATAGTTGATATTTTCACATTAGATTTTAATAAATCCATTTTTTTCCTTAAGAATGATATATATACTTCAACACTATTATATTCAGTATCGCTATCATATCCCCAAATCTTTTCTGTTAATGTCTCTTTTTCAATTATTTGTTCCTTATTAATTAAAAGCACTTCCATTAGATTAAGTTCTTTTCCATTGATAGAAACTTCATTATCTTTACATTTTAGTTTTCCTGTTGGTAGATCTAATATTAAATCTCCGTATGTTAATGCATTAGTATCTTCGATGTTTGAACTTCTTTTTAAAATTATTTTTACTCTAGCCAGTAATTCTTTCATATGAAATGGTTTTGTTATATAATCATCTGCTCCATTTTCTAATCCATTTAATTTATCATAAATCTCAGATTTTGCAGTTAAGATAATAACAGGAGTTCCAATCTTTTCAGATTTAATAGAATTCAAAATTTCAAACCCATTCTTCTTAGGAAGCATAATATCCAATAAAATTAAATCATATATTCCCGTTAAAGCCTCATCCTCACCTTCGTCTCCATTTTGAATGATTGTTACATCAAAGTTCTCTTTTTTCAATGTTTCAGAAATGGCATCAGCTAAGCTGTACTCATCTTCAATTACTAAAATCTTCATAAGTTAATCTCCTCTATATTTACTATTTTTATTTTAATTTAGAAACCTTGAAATTTTCTTGAATTGATTATACTATTTATCTTCAAAAAAATAAACCTTTTTTACTGTGAATACGTTTTCACATTTATATTTCCGTTGATTCTTAAAAGAATCTCTCCATTGATATCTGTGCGATAAATTTTAATTTTCTCACTTTCTAGTCTACGAATTACTTCTTGATTAGGATGTCCAAATTTATTGTCTTTTCCTACTCCTATTAATGCAAATTGGGGTCGTATCTCTTCAATTACTTCTGGAATAGAGGAAGTTTTTGAACCATGGTGTGCAACCTTTAAGATTGTAGAACATAAAATATTTTCTTGCCCTCTGTATGCTTGCAACATCTTTTCTTCTGCCAATTTTTCAATATCACCAGTAAAAAGAATAGAAAAGTTTCGATAGTTTAATTTACACACAATCGAATTATTATTCAATGGATTTTCTTGTATCATTTTTTCTTTATTCGGCCATAAAATCTGAAGAACAAGATCTTGCTCTATCTCAAAATTATCTCCTTGATTCACAAGAATTAAATTCTGACTTTTTTGATTAACAATTTGAAGTAACTTTTTTATATTTTCCGACTCTTCATTTTGAAACGATATAATCACATGTTTTACTTCAAAATTTTCTAGTACATAAAACAATCCTCCAATATGGTCAGAATCACCGATGACTTACAATTAAATAATCTACTGTTTTAAATCCATTTTTTAGCAAATATGGAGCCACAATGTTTTTTCCATTATCATAGTCTTCATTATTTCCTCCGTCTATCAAAATTGTTCTTCTTTGTGGCGTAATAATTAGAGTACAATCACCTTGCCCAACATCTAAAAAATGAATTTCTAAATCCCTTTCCTTTGGAAACAAAATGAAAATTCCAACTACCAAAAAGACAAAACCAAAAGAAATCATTTGCTTCTTTCTTTTTATCCACATTTCCTGATGGTGGTACAAATAAAAAGCTCCAATAATAAAAATGTAGTATATCATCCAGTAATAAACAGAAATACTAGGAACAAGGATTCTGGAAAGTTTCAAACTCCCAAAAGATTTTGCCCAATAAAATATGAAGCTTAATAATCCTTTTTCTAATATTGCAAACCAATTAGAAAATTGTCCTAAAAACAAATGAATATATCCTAAAACAATCGTAGGTCCTATAAGAAAAGAAACTAACATATTAGATATAAAAAATGTAAGTGAAATTCGGTTATAACAATTCCAAATAATAGGAAAAATCATCACATTAGAGGCAAGCGAAGTTTTTATACTTTCAGAAATAATATTAGATTTCTGCTTATTTTGAAAATAAACAATTCCAAAAGTCACGAAATAAGAAAGCCATAAACCAATAGATTTTATGTAATAGCAATTTATCAATAGTAAAATATTCAAAGAGAAAATAAAAGAAACATAAAAATCATTTTTGCGATAAACAACTTTAGACAAATATACCATAGAACACATCAAACAAGCTCTCAAACAAGAAGGACTTCCTCCAGTAAAAAAAGCAAAAAATATCAGCAGAAACATCATCAAAAAATTCTTCAGTCGCTGTCTCGCTATAAATAAATCCAGCAAAAATTTCATTCCAAAACTAACATAAACAACATGCATTCCTGAGATTGCTAAAATATGAGATAAGCTACTATCTTGAAAATCATCTTTTGTTTCAGACGAGACACTCTCCTTATCTCCTAATAATAGTCCAGCTAAAAATCCAGCTTGTTCTTTCTCAAAAACCTCATATAAATTTTGTTTTAGATGTAATTTGAAACGTTCTATATAATAGAATATATCTTTTTCTTCTGCAATCTTAACAATTTTGTTAGTATCTAAAACTCCATATATTTTTTGCTGTTTTAAATAATCCGAATAATCAAACAATTTAAAATTTTTAGAAGAACTAGCGCTTTTAAAATACCCTTCAAATGCAATTATATCTCCATACTCCAAGGAAACTTTCTTGTCCACATACAACAAATATTTGTCATTCTGATATTTTATCAAATATTGATTTGTATTCTTTTTTTCTGATTTCGAACTAACCACTTTTGCAAAACCTATTATTGGATCGTTATAATTGCTCACAATATTTTGATATTTTCTTTCTTGAATTCCCCAATTTATGAAAACAATAACAGCAACGATTATTTCGATTATCATTAACTTTTTATAAAAAAACATAGGCTAATACTCCTTTCGTCGTATTAGCCCCCATTTTAATTTTCTGTAATTAATCTTTTTGCAATATAACAACTTTCATACTTTTCAGTACTAATCCTATACCATCCATCTTCTTCTCCAAGAATTGTTACTTCTGTTCCTTGTTTTAAAGACTCTAAGATTTCACCATCAGGTGATTTTCTGATTCTAGCAGAATCTACATTTACTTTTCCTTTTGAAACCTCTACTTCAGTATTTGGTGTTTCATCCAAATATGGTGCATTGTTCTCATCTACTGAAGGTGTTACTGGTGTATCTACCACACTTCCCTCAATTGCATTTTTTAACACCCATCCACTACCTGTTTCATTTACAACTTTTACCCAGTTATTTAAAGATGCTTTTACTGTATAAGTTGCTCCACTTGTAGCTGTTCCATTCACTCTTGATGAAAAAGTTGGTAAATATCTTAAGTTTGTATCATGTTCAAATGTAATTGTTTGGCTCTCTTCATAATTTGGTGTTTCAACAGTAGTAACTGGTTCTGTAGTTTCAGGAACCTCAGGTTCTTGAGCTTGTTCTGGTTGCTCTGGTTCTGGTTCTTCTACAACTGGTGATTCTGGTTCTGGAGCAGCTGGTTCTGGCTCAGGTTCTGGTGTAGCTGTTGCAGTTACAGCTCCATCTGCATCAACATAATCTTTGCTAATATATCCTGTTACTTTTTCAAACTTAACTTGATACCAGTTTCCTTCTTCTCCGATGATTTCAACTTTTTCTCCCTTAGTTGCAGCTGAAACTTCTGGAGAATTAGAACTTGCTTTTTCTCTAATCCTTACTGTGCTTCCTGTTACTGTTCCCGTTACTGCTAAAGCAGAACTTGTTAGTAAAGCTAATATTACTAACATTAATGTTACAACTCTTAATCCTTTTTTTACCATTTTTTACATCCTCCGTACCCTTTTATAAAGAGTGTCCCTTATGTTAATTTTTTTTACATTTAAAGAACGTCCCTAATGTTCATTTTCAACAATTTGAATATGTACTTCTTCTAGTTGCTTATCAAAAACTTTTGATGGCGCATTCATCATCACATCTCTTGCTTTTTTGTTCTTAGGGAATGCAATAACATCACGAATATTGTCTTCATGTTCCATAAGCATTATCATTCTATCAATTCCAGGTGCACATCCTGCATGAGGAGGTGTTCCATAACTAAATGCTTTAAACAATGCTCCAAATTTTACTTTAACATCTTCCTCTGTGTATCCTGCAATTTCAAATGCTTTAATCATAATTTCTTGGTCATGGTTTCTAACAGCTCCACTCGCAAGTTCATATCCATTTCCCACTAAGTCATATTGATATGCTAAAATATCTAAAGGATTCTTACTCTCTAATGCTTCCATTCCACCTTGTGGCATAGAGAATGGATTATGATTAAAGTCAATTGTTCCTTCATCAGATAATTCGTACATTGGAAAATCTACAATCCAACAGAAACGATAAACGTTTTTCTCTAACAAGTCTAATTCTTGACCTAATTTAATTCTAACACCACCTGCAATTTTTTGAGCAGTTTCCAGTTTTTCATCTGCTACAAAGAATATTGCTGATCCAGATTTTGCATCTAATCTCTCTACTAATTTTGCTTTTCTATTATCATCAATGAATTTACTAATTCCCCCATTTAAAGCCATTGTTTCATCAAATTTAACCCAAGCTAAACCTTTTGCTCCTAATTCTTCTACCGCATATTCTGACATAGTATCAAAGAATTTTCTTGGTTTTTCTTCCATATTATGCGTTATAATAGCTTTGACAGTCTTTCCACTAAATGCTTTAAATTCTGTTCCTTCAAAGATATCTGTTACATCTTGGATAATTAATGGATTTCTTAAATCTGGTTTATCAATTCCATATTTTTCCATAGCTTCTCTATAAGGAATCCTAATAAATGGACCTTTATCTACTTGCCATCCTTCTGTATTTTTTTCAAATACATTTGGAACCACTTGCTCTACAACCTTGAAAACGTCTTCTTGTTCTACAAAGCTCATCTCAAAGTCTAATTGGTAGAACTCTCCAGGACTTCTATCAGCTCTAGGATCCTCATCTCTAAAACATGGAGCAATTTGGAAATATTTTTCAAATCCAGAAACCATCAATAATTGTTTGAATTGCTGTGGTGCTTGAGGAAGCGCATAAAATTCACCTGGATGTAGTCTACTAGGAACTAAAAAGTCTCTAGCTCCTTCTGGTGAAGAATTTGCAAGAATAGGTGTTTGAATTTCATAAAATCCTAAAGCAACCATTTCGTCTCTAAAATCTTTTAATATTTTAGCACGTTTTAAAATATTCTTATGGATTCTTTCATTTCTTAAATCTAAAAATCTATATTCTAATTTTAAATCTTCTCTTACATTTTGATCTGGAACATTAATCTCAAATGGTAAACTATTTCTGCATTTTCCCAAAACAGTTAGTTCGTTTGCTACAACTTCGATTTCACCTGTTGGAATTTTATCATTTTTGCTGCTTCTTTCTACAACTTTACCATTTACTTGTAAAGTACATTCAGAGGTAACATCTTTTGCTTGATCTAATAATTCTTCATTCACTACTATTTGAGTAATTCCATTTTCGTCTCTTAAATCAATAAAAAGCATCTTACCAAGATTTCTAATTTTTTGAACAAATCCTGCTAAGCGTACTTCTTCTCCGACATTTTTAATTCTTAGTTCATTACAATTATGTGTTCTATATTTATTTGCCATAAATTCAGATCCTTTCAACAGGAAAATAGGGGACGCACCACTTTTCCCAATTTTTTCTTTTTTGGAAACGAGAACCGTCCCCATTTTCTATCAATTTTTAAATTCGCCTGTATTATATAACTTTTTCAGGCGAATTTCAACATATTATTTACATTTTTCTATTTATTTTACTTAATATCTGGCTCATCTTGATCATCTTGCTCTGTTAACATTCTATCAATTCTTTGAATAATGTGAGGATAATTTAAAATTACTGCTAAATCTTTAATCGTTTCTTTTAACGTTTTTTGACTTTTTAAATAATCTTTATTTTCTTTAATTCTATATGCAATCAGTGCAAACTCCTCGTATCTAACATTATAAGGTTTTAATCTTAATTGCATAACAGCAGCTAGAGCTCCTCTTCCTCTATCTCCCTCTTCTTCAGAAGAATATATTTTTGTATCATCTTCTAAATCAAAGACTGTTTTTCCTCTTCTATGAACCTCTATACAATCTATCATTTTTCCAGGTTCTTCTTCAAATTTCTTTTGGAAATATTCTAAGTTTGCTGGAAATCTTTCATATGTTTCATCATGATATTGTAAAGAAGTATATCTAGCAGTACCAGGATAATACTCTAATCTTCCTTTTTGCGCATTAACAATTCCTATATATCGCCCTATTACTGAAATCGCACTTTCCTTTTTGGGAACAGCTAAACATGCAATCTTCACATCATAATCTGTTTTCTTGTCGCTTTTGAATCTCTTAAATGTTTCTTCAACCCAATCTGTCTCTCTTAGCGTTCCTGTAATAATAATATTGGTACCAGGGAATTCCTGAAGTAACATTTCTTGAATTGTATAATAAATCTCATAAGCAAACTCATTTGTCATTTGAGCAAAATTTTTATCAGCAAGCTGTTCTGGATGGCCTATAAACTGTGGAAAATAATGTCTAAAAATATCCATATTAAGCTCTATATATCTCTTCTCTGGATTTTGATGACAAATTCTTGCAACAAGACTATCTTTTCCAGCACCTGTAGGAGCAGCTACAAATACTAATTCACCTTTTCTAGGAAGTTTTTCCCCTTCTTCAACTTCTCTAATTCCATTTGTTCTTTTGTAGTTTTTAATAATTTGTTGAAGTAAATCTACATTTGTCGTTGTATTCAAGATGGAAAATCTTCCATTCTGTGTTTCATGTTCAATTAACTTTCTTATTTTTTCTCTTAAATTTCCCATACTTAAATCTCGTTATTAATCACTCTCTTAATTATCTCAGCATTTCCTTTATAAATTTCTTCTTTAATCGTTAGCCACTTATTTAGTTCAGCTTCTAAATCTTCGTTATTCTCTTCTACAATTTTCATATTCAATTCTGCAATTTTTCTATTAGCTACATCTATTGCAACTGATAAATCAACACTACTATCCATGTTTTCTCACTTTCAAAGTGTATTTCTCAAAATAAACCTATACATAAAAATCATACCATTAATCTATTTTTTTTGCAATGATTTTTGTTAAGAAATCTCATATAAAAAATTTCTCTGGATAACCCAGAGAAATTCTTTATCACTAATCTTCTAATTTATATTTTTCTCTTGCAACATAGCTTGTGTGTAATAATTCGTGTGCTTTATGCCCTCCAGCTTCACCTAAGTAATCTTTATAAATTGCTTGTAACACTGGGTTTTCATGTGATTTACGAAGTGTACTTGCTTCATCAATTGTATATAAAGCTCCTGCACGTTTACTTCTAATATCAATTGTAGCTCTATCTTTAGAACTTCTAATAGGTTGACCTCCACCCATTACGCATCCTCCAGGACAAGCCATAATCTCAACAAATTGATAATCTGCTTTTCCTGCTTTAATTTCTTCTAAGATTGTTTGAGCATTTTTTAATCCAGAAGCAACTACTACTTTTACTTCTTTTCCATCTAAGTTTATGCTTGCTCTCTTAATTCCTTGTTCTCCACGAACTGCTTCATAATCTAATTTATCAAAAGTTTTTCCAGTTACTTTTTCAGCTACTGTACGAAGAGCTGCTTCCATAACACCACCAGTTGTTCCAAAGATTGCTGCAGCTCCTGTTGCTTCTCCCATTGGATCATCAAATCCACTATCTTCTAATCCTGTAAATTCGATATGTGCTTGTTTAATCATTCTTGCAAGTTCACGAGTTGTTATAACCGCGTCAACATCATCAAATCCAGTTCCTTGCATATCATCTCTTGTTCTTTCGAATTTCTTAGCGATACAAGGCATAACAGATACCATATAAATTTTGCTTGGGTCAATTCCCATTTTTTCAGCATACCATGATTTTACGATTGCCCCAAACATTTGATGTGGTGATTTACAAGTAGATAAGTGAGGAATTAATTCTGGATAATTTAATTCCATATATCTCACCCATCCAGGACTACAAGAAGTAATCATTGGAAGTGTTCCACCATTTGTAGCTCTTTCAATAAATTCTGTACCTTCTTCAACGATTGTAAAGTCTGCACCTGTATTTGTATCAAATACTTTATCAAATCCTAGCAATCTTAATGCAGTAACCATTTTTCCTGCTACATTCGTTCCGATTTCCATACCGAATTCTTCACCAAGTCCAACTCTAACAGCTGGAGCAGTTTGAACTACTACATATTTATCTTCATCACGAAGAGCTTTCCATACATCTTTCGTAGAATCTTTCTCTTTTAAAGCTCCTACTGGACAAGCTTCAATACATTGTCCACAGAATGTACAGTTAACATCATTTAAACTTAAATCTTTATATGTTGAGATAGAAGAACTAAATCCTCTTCCCGCACAGTCAATTGCTCCAATTCCTTGAACATTCTTACATGCAGCAACACATCTTCTACATAAGATACACTTATTATTATCTCTTACGATTGATGGAGATAGATCATCAATTTTCTTTTCTACTCTCTCACCATCAAATTCAATTTCATCAACATTGAATTCTTGAGCCAATCTTTGAAGTTCGCAATTTCCGTTTCTTGTACAAGTTAAACATTTTCTATCATGGTTTGAAAGAATTAAGTCAAGAACTACTGATCTTGCTTCCAAAACTTTTGGAGTAGCTGTATGAACTACCATACCATCTCTTACTTTTGTGATACAAGCTGGAGTCATTCCTCTCATTCCTTCAACTTCTACAACACACATTCTGCAATCGCCAACTTCGTTAATTCCTTTTAAGAAGCACAATGTTGGAATTTCAATATTTAGTTTTCTTGCAGCTTCTAAAATTGTAGAGCCTTCTTCGACTTCCACTTGTCTATTGTTAATTGTTACATTAACCATCTTTCTATTCTCCTTTATCATTATTTATTAGATATTGCATGGAATGGACATTTTGTAATACATGTTCCACATTTAATACATTTTGAAGTATCAATAACATGTGGTTGTTTTACTTCTCCTGTAATACAATTTGCAGGACAATTTCTCTTACATAATCCACATCCTTTACATTTCTCTGGGTCAATCCATAAGTTCATCAATGCCTTACATTCACCAGCTCTACATTTTCCTTCTTTAATATGTTCTTCATATTCATGTCTAAAGAATTTAATTGTACTTTCTACTGGGTTTGGAGCTGTTTGACCTAGACCGCAAACAGAAGCATTTTTGATATTTCTACTTAATTTCTCAAGTTTTTCAATATCTCCCTCTTCTCCTTTGCCTTCTGTAATTCTTTCTAATATTTCTAATAATCTCTTTGTTCCAACTCTACAAGGTGTACATTTTCCACATGATTCATCAACTGTAAATCCTAAATAGAATTTTGCTAAGTTTACCATACATTTTGAATCATCCATAACAATCAATCCACCAGATCCCATCATAGAACCAATTGCTTTTAATGATTCATAATCAATTGGTGTATCAATATTTTCTTCTGTGATACATCCACCTGAAGGTCCACCAGTTTGAGCTGCTTTGAATTTTCTACCGTTTGGAATTCCTCCACCGATATCAAATACAATTTCTCTTAAAGTTGTTCCCATTGGTACTTCAACTAAACCTGTATTAACAACGTTTCCACCTAACGCAAATACTTTTGTTCCTTTTGAACCCTCTGTCCCGATTGAAGCGTACCAATCAGCGCCATTCAAAATGATTTTTGTAATATTGGCATATGTTTCTACGTTATTAATTAATGTTGGTTTTTGGAATAAACCTGCATTTGCTGGGAATGGTGGTTTTAATCTTGGCTGACCACGTCTTCCTTCAATTGACTCTAATAATGCTGTTTCTTCACCACAAACGAAAGCTCCAGCTCCTAATCTAATTTCTAGATCAAAACTAAATCCTGATCCCCAAATATTTTCCCCTAAAATGCCATATTCTCTTGCTTGATCAATTGCAATTTGGAATCTATGTACAGCAATTGGATATTCTGCTCTAACATAGATATAACCTTTATTTGCTCCAATTGTATATCCTGCAATCATCATTGCCTCTACAACACAATGTGGATCACCTTCTAGAATACTTCTATCCATGAATGCTCCAGGGTCACCTTCGTCTGCATTACATACTACATATTTTTGGTCACCTTCCGCAATTTTGGTAAACTCCCATTTCTTACCTGTTGGAAATCCAGCTCCACCACGGCCTCTTAATCCAGAATCAGTAATTGTTTTGATAACATCATCTGGACTCATTTCAAATAAAACTTTTTCTAATGCTTTATATCCATCAAATGCAATATATTCATCAATATTTTCTGGGTCAATTACACCACAGTTTTTCAAAGCAATTCTTTTTTGCTTCTTGTAAAAACTTAAATCATCTAATTTCTTAACAACCGAATTATCCACATCTTTGCAAAGAAGTCTTTCAACAATTTCTCCACCGATAATGTGTTTTTCAATAATTTCTTCTGCATCTTCTGGTTTTACTAAAGAATAGAATACATCTTCTGGTCTAATAATAACAATTGGACCTTTTGCACATAATCCAAAGCATCCTGTTTGAACTACTCTTACATTTTCTACATTTTTTTCTTCAATTATTCTTCTTAAATTCTCTATAATTTTTGGAGATTTAGATGAAGTACATCCAGTACCATGACAAACTAAAATATGCTTTTCACGGCTATTAGAAGCTGTATTAACTCTTAAGTCTAATTCCGCTCTTTTCTCTTCTCTAATTTTTTTAATCTCTTCAAGTGATTTCATTCTCTCTGCTCCTTTCCTATACTTCGCTATCAATTTTATCTAGAATTTCGTCTAGCATTTTAACTGTTGCTTTTCCATAAACTTCATCATTTACTGTAAATACTGGAGCTAAACCACAAGCACCTATACATCTTGTAGCTTCTAATGAGTACTTTCCATCTTTGGTAGTTTCTCCTATATCTATTCCAAGTCTTGATTTTGCTCTTTCTAATATTTGCTCTGAGCCTTTAACAAAGCAAGCTGTTCCTAAGCAAACCGCAACATGATATTTTCCCTTTGGTTTTAAAGTGAATCTTGCATAAAAAGTAATAACGCCATAGATTTCAGCCATTGGAATACCTAAATATTCTGAAATTGCTTTTTGAGCCTTTTCTGGCACATATCCATAGTATTCTTGAACTTCATTTAGAATTTGAATTAGATTACTTTTATCTTGTTTGTATTTATGTAGCATTTCTTCTAATTCTACATCTACGCCATTGCAGCCTTCACATCTTTTTTCGTCCATAATTCTTCCTCCGATTTTATTTAAAAATTTCAGATTTCTCCAATACTATTTTATAAGATTTAAAAAATTTGTCAATGGATTTTACTAAAAAATTTCAAGAAAAAAATGCCAGAAATGTTAGATTTATCTAACATTTCTGGCATTGGGAAAATGGGACGTACCACTTTTCCCTCGTTTTAACCAAAAACAAATGAGGGAAAAGTGGTACGTCCCATTTTCCCTCATTTCATTTTCACATCATATTCGTAAACAAATATATCTTTTGATTTCGGCAAAATTAAATTTTGACTTTCTCTAAAATAATTATTTGTCCTAAATTTTGTTTGATTTACTAATTCAAATTCAAACTTAGAAGTATCTATTAATACTTTACTAGAAAGATTCATCCCCTCTGGTAAAGTTTGATTTGTATTATCATAATAAA
The DNA here is from genome assembly GCA_017477355.1 of Clostridia bacterium. Taxonomy (GTDB): domain Bacteria; phylum Bacillota; class Clostridia; order TANB77; family CAG-508; genus Scatovivens. The sequence continues at coordinate 17,879 of JAFUWA010000021.1, read as the reverse complement.
TAATATTTGTATAATACAATAATGGCATTCCTTCTTTAAAATTAATTTTAATCAGATTTAAAGCACCATCCCCTTTATCCTCAAAACTAGCCAATTCATTCTGACTATTTAAATCCATTACACAAATAGCATTTTCATCAATTGCATTAGGAATTTCCACTAACTTATATAATGGCAAATCATATTTTGATTGAACTTTAGGAATTGCACCCTCTATATAATTTAAAATCACTTGTAGTTTCTCTGTAAAATCAAATTCATCAATATTTTTATTAATATTTAAAATCTTATACTCACTTTTTTCATTTTCTCTATGACTTCTAGATCCAATATATTTTGCTTTTCGAGTATCGTCTGTAATATTTCCAAAAATATCAAAACTTTCTTCATTAATGGTTAATCTATTTTTGTTGAACTCTTCCTTCAATGTATAGAACGCTTCTTTAATAAGTACTTCATCCATATTTTCTTTTTTCAAATCGTTTAAAACAGCAACAACTTTACTGTTAGCAACAAAAATACTATCTGTTTCTTCTTTAGAAAGTTTTCTTCTTTGCAGTTTATCCATTTCTGCACCAAGAGCTTCAAAATCGCTCTCAAAATCAAATACTCTTGAAATATTATTTTCTGCAGATTCTTTTTCTGGATTGCCACTATCCAAAGACAAAATTTCATCTTTACTTGTAAACTTCCAAAAATCAAAAATACTTTTTCTATGTTTATCAATTTCTGCTATATATGTCTCCGCATTCACTAATTTTCTTCTTAAATTTTCAAGCTTCAATTCCATTGCTTTAATATCTTGTAAGAGATTCTGCTCTTTCTTATTAGCTTCTTCAAGCATTCCAAAAATGACAACTAAATCTTCGATAGTGTAAAGCTTTTTATCTTCCATATATGCATTAAGTGGCCTCATATTAACACTGTCTTTTACTTCACTATCTGTTAAAACTTCTGGTTGATAACGTTCTTTTTCTACTTCTTTTTTGATTTGTTTTGATATTTTATTAGACTTAAAGAAATACTTCATTTTACCCATAAAAGTTTTTCTGCATTCCAAGAAAGCCCCTATTTCTCTTTGTTTTTTAATATATTCTGTTTCCATATCATGAGCATTCTTGTTAGCATTCTCTAGTTCTTTTTCTAATTTTCGAATATTCTGATTTTTCTCTTCAATTCCATTCTTAGCAATTTCATATTGCTCTTTAATAAAATCAGTTAAATTATCATATGTAATCTTTTTTTCTCCATAATATAACTCTAACTCGTTTTTACTATTTATTTTTGTAATAAATTGAAACTCATTTTTAATTTCTGTCTGCATAATAAATAAAGCTTTTAAAACTTTATAGAATTTAATTGCTTCTTCGCTATTTTCTAAGATAACTTTATAAGTACTTTTTACATCTTCATATACATAAGTATCTCCAATAATTTGAAGGCTCATTTTATCTTTCTTATCGCAAACTTCATAAACCACAGGCCAATTCTTCGTAAATAACCACAAATAATTTTCACAATCTACAATTTCATCTCTATTCAAAAAAGTTTCAGAATAATTTAAATAATTAATTGGTACAAAAATTGTTGGCACTTGCTTATCCGGTTCTTTTGCTATTTCAATTTTCTTCTTTAATAAATAGAAAAACTCTGCAAAAGTAGATTCTTTTGTACACACCATCATAAAATAACGGTCTACCGCTGGACTATAATAAATATGCCATAAATGTTCTTTATTATACTTAACTCTAAAAGGAACTTTATCTCTCATCTCTTTTTGGATATTGCTCACATTTTCAACATCAGCAATTGAAAAATTATTTAGCATCTTCAAAAAAGTTGTATAAAGCTCTAACCCCTCTTCTGATTCCTCACCAGATAAATATCTTCCAAGAGGTAAACTATTACTATATTTATCACGAACAGAATCTGAGCGTAAATATGGAGTAAGCAAAATTTCGATTTTATCAATTGGCACAAAGCGAAATACTTTGTGATCTTTGTCATTATTCAATCTGGAAACATTGAATTCCAATGGATGAAAATCATACAAGCATTCAGGAATATTCTTTAAATCTAATCCTAAATACTTTAATTTTGAAGTTAAATCATTTTTTAACTCTTTATTCTCCACTTTTTACTCCTTCTTACTTTTTATTTTTCTTATCTGCTTTTTGCTTAGTTTTTTCAGCTTTAGCTAGTTTCTTAGCTTCTTTCTTCTCTTTCAATTTCTTAACTAATTTTTTCATTTTATGTTTTATAATTAATAATACAACGATTACTATTATAATCAAAATTAACACTTTTGCAAATAGTATTTTATCAAACTTTTTATAAGTAATTGAAATATTTTTATTTTGAACAACAATAATACTTCCATCTTCTGCTCTTTCTACCACAAGTTCTTCTTCATTTGGCAATTTTGTATCTTTACTAAAAATATATTTTTGTTCAATATTATTATAATTTTCAACATAACTACAAATTTGATCAATCGTAATAGAATCTTCTACTTTGCTTGGCATAAATGGTAATAGCATTTGATTTACTTTTAAATTTGCTTCACCATCTGTAATTTTTGAAGTAATAGAATTAATTTTATCGCTATCACCTTCAAAAACAATATCGTAATACCTATAAGCCCCTTTATCATAAATATTCAAAGTAGTTCCGTTAGGAATCGAATTAACTAAACTTTCTTTAATTTCATTATGAATATTTTTAGCAAGAATGGTTCTAGTTCTCATACTAATTGTTCTTGTAATATGCCAATCATTAGTAAAGTCTGTAATAATCTCAACTTTATCAAACTCAAACTTTTTCTGATAAGCAAATTGATATGAACTCTTTGGCTCTGTTACCTTTATCACATTTTCTTCCAAAGAAAAACCAGTATTTTCATTATATCCATCAATTAATTGTGCTTTTTCAAAACCTGATACATCAAATGTATAAGAAAACTCCGCTTCATCTACTAAAATATCTTGTAAATCTAAATATTCTGCAAACGTTACTTTCAAATTATTTCCATTATTGTATTGTTCTTTTATTCCAATACTTGCACCAGTATTTAAAAGAACCATTGTAGTAGATGATAATTCTTTTTCTGAATTTCTAGAAAATTCCACAGAAAATTTCTTTATTTCATCATTTTTATATTCTACTTTTTCTTTTTTGCATCTTGCCATAAAACTCTTTTTCATAGAATTTAATAATGAATCTGATTCTGTTTCAATTTCAAATTCCATTGTTCTTGTGTATATCGCCTCTTCTTCGTCATAAGATGTATCTATTTTTAAATTTTTCAAAGATAAAGCTATATCTTCATTTTCTTGATGCTTAATCCTCTCATTTTGAGCTTCATATTCTAATTCATCTAAAAAAATAATTTTTGAATCTTCGCTTTTAAATAATTCTATTTCTTCTGTATCAGAAAGATATAAGCCTTTTGCTTGCAATTCATCTTTTAAATAGTTAACTAAATCTCTTGTTGCAAATCCTTCAATATAATTTCCTTCTTCATTAATAATAGAAGGATTATATGTTAAAAGATATTCTATTTTACTTATATAATCTTCAAATGAGCTAAACTCAAAACTAAAGTCTAATCTAATATCATATTCATCACTTGAAATTTCAACATTTAGCCAATCTACTGATTTCATTCTAATAACTAATTCTAAACTAGATCTTCCACCTTCAATATAATTTTTCAAATTTGACATATCTGCCAAAACCGTAAATTGTCTTGTCCCTTGAAAATCTTCCATTATATACTCCTTTCCTACTTATTTAAATCGTAACGATATTGTACATGAATATCATCACCATCATAAGTATAGAATATCATTGTTGAGTTCATAAGTGTAGCTCCAGTATTATGCAAATTCACATTAAATTCTCCAGCTTCAAATACTTTATGAATTGTTTTATTTGTTTTTTCTCCACCATCAGCGGATACAGAGCATAAAGCTTTTTTCTCTGTACCATCACTTGCTATAATAGTATCAATGTAATAGATTCTACCATCCTTTCCAATTGTTGATGTCCATAAACAATTATCTTCTTTTACTTCAGCAACTTCCACAAAACTTCCGTCTTCAGCTTTATAATAACCAAGCAAAGATATTTGTTCATTCTTTTCATTCATCCCATGATGCACTGCAAATTCTCCAAGTTTTGTAGCTTTCCAACCTGATTCTGTACTCAATTCAGCAGTGGCTCCGTTTTGAGCTTTTATCTGTAATTCTGAAACATTTCTTCTTAAGAAACTACGTCCTATAACGCTTAACGCAATAGAAAATCCATACTCTGTTTCTTCTGTATATAAACCAGGTCCTTCATAAACATCATTATATCCCTTATCTCCATTTTTATCTATATAATATCCATAAGGAGTATATCCAAATATACGTCCTAATGTATCACTCTTATCAATTGTTGCAACAAAAACTCTACTTGTTTCATCTGCCATATCTAAAATTTGACGATTATCAATTGTGCAGAATGTAGTTATTTTTCTATCAGAACGTTTTATCCTTTTAATTGTTGTATCATCATCTACTTCTGTATAATAAATATATTCATCATCTTCTAAAAATACATCTGCAACATCTCTAGCAATAACCATATCCGTTGTATCATCTTTTTTTAATATTCCAGTACTTGCTTCAGTAGCCCCAATCGTTAATCTATATAAATCATATCCTGAACCACCATTTGATGGTTTTCTTAATACATATAAAAATGTTTGATCAATTCCACAAATAATAACAAAATCATCTAAATCATAAGTTGCAATTGCTCCTGTACTAATTGTTCTTCTTACTAACTTTCCCTTAGAATCTCGATAAATCTCATATTCATCTGTTGTAGCCGAAATTTCGTCATATTTAAAACTAGATATCGGAATTGTTTTATTTGCTCCTATAGCATTACCAAAAGTAAATAAATCAATTGTTAGTAATGCCTTATCATAATCAAGATTTAGTGTTTTACTATGTCTACTTTCCGGTAACCAAACAACTTTTAATTTTACTCTGGCTCGTCCAATATCAATATAAAATCCGCCAAATCCTCTTGCTTTAATTCCACTACCACTATCATCCTCTGTAACCGATGTCGTACCTGACGAATTAAGGTTTGTTTTTTCTTCATATCTGTAAACATATCTATATTCAGCTTGTGCTTCTAAATCAAAATATAAATCAATCAATCCTAATTCAGCTACTGAAACACCGCAAACTGAAAGTGTTCCTGAAAAAGCTAAAATATCCCATCTAACACTAGCATTTACAAGAGCCCTAAAATCAAATAAAAACTTTTTATTTGTAGATAAAGTTTTTAGTTCATTTACAACCGCATCATCTTTTACTAATTGTACATCAACATCAAATCCGTAACCATATTTTATATCTAAGCTTGCACAAAAATCTACTTTTCCATTTAAATCCATATATAACATAAGTCCAGCAGCAACTGGAGCATTATTAATATATCCATAAGTTCCCCCAAAAGGAATATACCCTCCAACGAAATCTACATAAGCAATTGGGAAAACTTTCTTATCAAGTCCAGTTGTTTTTAAAACATAAGGAACATCCTTGAAAGTTTTTTCTCCCCCAATTTCTATACTACTTTCAAGTTTAACTAAAACTTCTGCTAAAAGATTCCCTGAAAATCCTAAACTAACATCCTTAAATTTTGTAGCATCAAAAAGAGAATAATCCATACGGATATTAGCACCCAAATCTTCTAACCCTATTTTTCCGTTAACATTAAATTCTAATTTGCTTTCATAATCTCCATTATTCTTTAAGCTTGTTACAAAATCATCAACACTTTTAAGAGATGTTACATCATCATCATGTGCAGAACTCTTTACTTCAACAGGAGCCAAATCTTCTGGTAAAACCATTGCTCCTGTCTTAGGATCTTTTCCATAATAAATATCCATATCTCCATCTTGTTGATGATATTCAGTAATAGTATTAGAGTCTTTTCTATTTCCTTCTTTCTCTATTGACTTTCTCTTTACTGCATTATCAAAGCCTCCTTCGACATCAAAATCTCCTAAACTTAAAGCTGCATCAACGTCAGCATCAACTTCTGCACTCTTTTTAATATCAAAATCCCCTGTTAAAAAATTATATTCTAGTGAAAAGTCCAAATCAAGCATAAAGTCAAAATTTCCACCTAGTTCAAATGTATCTAATCTTTGTACTGGACCGATTAAACTCTCATTTCCAATACGATATCTATCTGTGTTTACATAATATTCTTCTTCGCTTTTCCAAAAATCCACATCTTGGAATTCATTTTCTAAGCTATTTACCCATTTTAAATTAACTCCATCTTGTAATTGAATGTGATTTATAGATTCCTCTGACAATAGTCCTTTTGCATTAACATTTAATTCATCAAAAACTTCATCTAAGCTAGGAGCTTCAGATTCAATAATCAATTCTCCATTTGAATTAACATATTTATCAGCTATTTTTCCTATATAAACTTCTTTTAAAGGAGTATTTTCATCTCCATTTAAAATAAAAATATCTCCTTTTCCATAAGCATCAAATACTTCTCTTGCTAAACTATCCATTGTCATTTTAATATTTCCGCTTCCATTATTTCTAGAAACAGCGGTTATACCAGCATTTATTTTCTGAGCATCTTCTTCTGTTGGTATTTTAACATATTTATTTAATGTTGCGGTTATTTCATCATTAGATGCTGTAACACTATTTTTATCTAGAGTTTCTTCATTATCAGTAGCGAGTTCTCCTGATGTATAATCATTAACTGTTACTTTTTTATTATTTCTATTTGCAATTAAAATAATTGCAGTAACTACAATGGCTAAAACCACTATTAAAATTAAAATCTTTTTAAATTTCTTCATGGTTACTCCTCCCCAAAAATTCGTTATTATTATATCAGTAAAGTCTAAAATTTTCTACTATATTTTAAAAATTTTTGCACCTTCTTCAATTAACCTTCTATTTCCTTCAAAATATGGATTTTTAATATTGGGACTTTGATATACATAAACTTCTTTTCCTTGTTCTAAAGCGTAATCCACCGTTATCATGCTACCGCTTTTCAAGCTAGATGCTTGTATCACAAATACCTTATCAGACAGCCCACTAATTAGCCTATTTCTGAGAGGAAAATAATAAGGCTTCGGAATAGTTCGAATTGGATATTCTGAAATAACACACCCTCCTTCTCTTACAATTCTCTCATAGACCTTTAAATTTTCATGTGGATAAAAAGAATTCTTGTCCAATCCACATGCTAACACACCAATTGTTTTGCCATTCTGTAACTCATCTTTTGAATACGTATCAAGAGCTCCAAGATGAGCTGATTTATCAATTCCTTTTGCAAGACCACTAATAACATTTATCCCTCTTCTTGCAAAATATTCTGCTACCATCCTTGCCATTTCCATACTTTCTTTTAAAGCAATTCTAGATCCAACAATTCCAACAGATTCATTTTTTAAAATTTTAGCATCTCCTTTCACATAAAAACAAACTGGTTTATCTCTTAATTTTTGAAATTTTTCTGGATATGCTTGATGTTCAAAATTGATTAATTCAATTTTATTCTTATCCATATATTCTAAATCGCGTTCTGCTTTTTCTTTTGCATCTCTACTCAAAACTTTATAGGCTATCTCATCTTTTATTCCAGCACCCATCAAATCATCCAGACTTGCCTGGTAAAGTTCTTTTATTCCTCCCAACTTTTGCATCAATTGAAACTTATTCCTATTTGAAATATCAAGATTAGAAAGCCAAACATATTCTAATTGTTTCATTAAATTCTCCTTTCGTATTATTAAGTATTAAATCATTTGCATGTATATACTTTCATGAACGAGCGAAAAAGCGCTGGTAGAGTTCTATTTATCATCTCTTATAAATACGAGTGGTGGTGCCCACTTCCTGGTGGAACCACGAGTATTTATTAGAAATGATATAGAACGTAACACAGCATGGGGAGAGCGAATGAATGAAATGTATATAGGTGCAAAAAATAAAAAAATGAAAGAGAGTTATTCTAAAAATAACTCCCTTTAAAAATATAATTTAAAAACCGTTTTGCTGTTTTGTAGCTTTTACAAGATTATATAAAAGCATTGCGATTGTCATAGGTCCAACTCCGTCCTGGAACAGGAGTAATTTTAGAAGCCTTTGATATACAATCATTAAAATCCACGTCTCCGCAAATTTTATTAGAACCTTCTGTTCTATTAATTCCAACATCTATTACAACTGCGCCTTCTTTTATAAAATCAGCTGTCACAAATTTTGGCTTTCCTATTGCGGCAACTAAAATATCTGCATTTTTTGTAATTTCCTTTAAGTCTTTTGTCTTAGAATGACAAATCGTTACTGTTGCATTTTTAGAAAGTAATTGACTAGACATTGGCTTACCTACAATATTACTTCTTCCTAATACAACTGCATTTTTTCCTTCTATTTCAATTCCATAATACTCTAAGATTTTCATAACACCAAATGGTGTACATGAAGCAAAGCAATCATTTCCAATCCATAAATTTCCAACATTAATAGCATTAAATCCATCAACATCTTTTTCCGGACTAATTCTTTGAAATGCTTCATTTTGATTTAAATGTCTTGGAATTGGACTTTGAACCAAAATTCCATGAATGGATTGATCTTGGTTTAAACGATCAATTAAATCAAATAAAACTTTTTCTTCTACATTTTCTTCTAATAAAAATTCTTCAAACTCTACTCCAACTTGGCTACATGCTTTCGATTTATTTTTCACATAAACCCTTGAAGCTGGATTATCCCCAACCATAATAACCGCAAGTTTGGGAATAATTCCTTTTTCTTTTAAACTATCTACCTCTATTTTTAAGTCTTCTCTTATCTTTTTAGCGACTTCTTTACCGCTTAAAATCTTGTCTTCGTCCATATGTTCCTCTTATATTCTTTTTTTAATATAAATAATCAAAGTAATGCAAGATACACAAGAACCTAAGAAGAAAAATGGCATAATATTAATACCAACCTCTGGGATTGTTCCAAATTTCTCTGCTAGTTCTACAATTTTAGCCTCATCATCTTCTGGAAGTTCTGTTACTTCCTGTCCTTCTTCAGATTGTTCTTCTGGTGGATTTTCTTCTGGTGGAACTTCTTCTACAGGTTGTGGTGCCTCACTTGTTAAAGCACCTGTTATCATATAACCTGTAATTCCATTATAACTGATTCTACTCCAAGAATATCCATCCTTTGTTCCATCACTAATACCAGTTCTAGTAACTTCTGTACCAGCAGCTAGTGTTTGAATAATTCCACTATCTGTTCCATAACTTTGACGAACATTTACTCTTCTATCTGTATACATTGTTTCGTTTGTATTTTTAAAATTTAATACAACAGGTGCAGCTGGTGTTGCTGGAGCTGGACTATCTGAAGTTCCTGGTTCTGTAGGTTCTGGTGCAGCTGGTGTTGGATCTATTATTGTTACAGTTGTTTCTAAACTTGTTACAGTATTAACAACTGCATTGCTAGAATTACTTAAAATAACGCCATTTACAGAAACTCTTGCATTTCCTGCTACTTTTCCAGGAAAGCTTACTGAATAGTTTCCTGGCCAACTCAAATCCAAATTAACACCTACTTTTCTAGGAGCAGATTGTGTACTTCCATCACTATAAGTTACTGTAATTCCACCAATATCATAAGCACTAACTTCTTGTGGAATATTAACTGTTACTGTGAAGTTTTCCCCAACATTACAATTATTAGCTGATACGCTTGCTTCAACAGCCAAAACTTTTTGTGAGCAAATCAAACTCCAAACAAGTAAGAGCGCTATTACTCCTAAAATCTTTACAACGTTTGTTTTTCTCATAATTTTTAATTCCTTTGTCTATTATAATCTCTATTTTGCTATTGCTTTTACTACTAATCTTTGTGTTCCCTCTGATTCACAAGTAATTAAAGTAATTTCTCTTGAATTCTTCTCCATTGGAAGGAATTTTGAAAAATCATCTGGTTCACAATCTGATACTTCAATAATAGTATATACTTTACTATTACCCTTTTGATCAATAACAGTAATAGAATCATCAATCTCTAGTTCTTTCAATCCAAAAAAACTATCAGAACTATTATGTCCAAGAATCACTGTATTTCCTAATTCGTTTAATCCTTCTCCATAATATAGTATGGCGCCATACTGTAAACTATCATCAGTATAGTCTTCTCCATCTAGCACTGGGTTTAAGACTTTTACATCAACTCCAACACTAGGTACTTTGATTCTTCCTAAAACTTCATATCCGCCTATGTATTCTTTTTCTTCTTTATCATTGCTTGTTATATTTCCAGCAACTGCATAAGTTGGAGTTGTTTCTGGTTTCTTATTATTAGCGAAATGTTTTGTTAAATAATAAGCTCCAAACCCAATCGCAGGTATTAACGCAACAATTAAAAGAATTTTTAAATTATTAACAAGCCACAAAGCAATTTCCTTAATTGCTTCTGCTCCTCCTAGGAAAAATCCTAATCCTTCATCTGAGTCGTGTTTTCCCATAAATTTTTTCCTCCGTTATTACAATCTAGTAAATATCAGAATTGTAATTACAATTCCAAGTAAAACTCTATAAATTGCAAATCCTTTAAAACTTCCTTTTCTTAAATAGCTTAAGAAGAATTTGATGATAACTAATCCTAGAATAAAGCTTGTTAATACACCAACAAAAAATTGAGTATTAAACACAAAATCTTTAATATCCACTAATACCGCAGCAAGTGTAATTGGAGTTGCTAATAAAAATGAAAATTTAGCACTTGACTCTCTATCAATTTTCAAGCCTCTAGCAACTGTCATTGTAATTCCTGAACGTGATGTTCCAGGAAATGCTGCAGCGATTGCTTGTGAAATTCCTATTAATATACTTTGTTTTAAAGTAATTTCTTCATATTTTACTTGAGATTCTGATTTTTTATCAACTACATATAGAACGATTCCAAGTACAATTAGCGCACCTGCAATCAACCCCATTTCTAATAAAACATTATCTCCAATGATTTTCTCAGCAATTTTATCTAAGACTAAACTTAAAATTCCTGCTGGAATTGTAGCAACTACTAAATACCAAAAGATTTTTCCATCCCTAGAAGTATCTTCTGAATGTTTACTTCTAGATCTATGATGAAAAGCTAGTTTCAATCCAGATGAAATTAACCTAATCCAATCTTTAGCAAAATATACGCAAATTGCAAGTAATGTTCCAAGATGTAAAGCTACATCAAAACTTTCTGGCATATCCCAACCAAAAATCCATGGAAATATATTTAAATGTGCAGAACTAGATACAGGCAAAAATTCTGTTAATGCTTGAATTAATCCTAATATAAAACTTTGCCAAACTGTCATTTTTATTCCATCTCCTTAAGTGCATGATATAATGTTTCTTTAATAAATTCTGCACTAGTTACTGGAGCAACTTTTCCTGGCAAAGATAATGCCCAAACAAGTTTAATATTTTTCTCTTTTGCTGCTTTTCTATCAACACCTCCCGGATTAGAAGCTAAATCAATAATTAAAATATCTTTCTTTAATAAATCTAATCTAGAATCATCTAAAATTTGAAATGGAATTGTATTGATAATAATATCGAATTTTCCTAAATGTTTATCTAAATCATTTAAATGAATTGGTTCATAACCATATGCTTTAATCCAAGCAATATCTTCGTTTTTTCTAGCTTCACAATAAACTTTGGCTCCAATTCCAGAAAGCATTTTTGATAGTACTTTTCCAATTCTACCAAATCCCATAATTAAAACATTTCTACCATGAACTGTTTTTTGGGTTTCTTCCATAGCAATTTGAATTGTTCCTTCTGCAGTAGAAATTGTATTTAATACTGAAAATTCCTCTCTCTTTAACAAATCAATATAAACAATTGATTTTTCATCTAAGATATTTCTAATCTGTTCTGTAATATTTCCTGCAATTAGTGTTTTACCGTTTAGACAATCAATAAATTCCTCGATTGGCAATTTAATATTGCTAAATGGCATTGAAAGATTTTTTCTATCGCTTGATAATGGAATTGGTCCTACAACTGCTTTAGCATCTTTTACTGCTTCTTCTAAAGTTGGACACATCTCTACTCTATCTAACTTTAGTAATTCTTCTGAATATTCTAAACCATAAGTATAAACTGTGTATCCATCATCAATTAGCATCTCTACCAATTTAACGATTCTTAAATCTCCTCCAACTACTGAAATTACTTTACTCATATTTTTCTCCTTTCAATATAGACCTTTGAAATCTACTCTAATCTTATGTATTTTAAAACTGATTATGAATTAAAAATTGTCATTTTTCTGTTTTTCTTCTGAAATATTCTCTTCTTTTTCTTCTAAGCTGTTTTGCTCTTCTTCTAACATTTTTCTCAATTTTTCTTTATTAATAATATTGGTAACAATTCGACTTGCTTTTTCTCTATCTGTATTCTCGTTAATTTCTCGCACTAAACTAGTTGTATCCTCTAAATGAGCTTGCGCTTGTTTTTCTCCCAATTCCTTTGTATAAGGAATATCCATAAAATCCTCATCTGTTAAAACTTTTTCTTCTGGCTCTTTTTCATCCATCTTAACAGAAACCGTAATATATTCCTTTATTTCCTTGAAAACTGGCTCTCTTATTGCTCTTTTCAATAATACAGGTTCTATTTCAATTGCCTTATTCATAAAGGTAATTGCTTTTTCTTTTAATCCTTTTATCACATAAATTTTAGCTAATCCATAATAAGACATTGCTTCTAGCTCATCATCATATAAGCACTTTTCGAAATATTGCTCTGCTTGTTCCAAATCACCTTCAATAAAGCAAATTTGTCCCAAATTGTAATATGCACCAAATAATTTGTGATTTAAAGAGGCTGCTTTTTCATACATTTCTTTAGCTTGGCTAAAATCATTTAACCTCGTAAATACAATACCTAAACTATAATATAAATCATATTCTGCTGAATGATATTTTAAAGCATCTTGGTATACATTTGCTGCTTCTTTAAATCTTTCCTGCTCACATAAAATCTCACCTAAAAGCATTGTTGCTTCTAGATAATCTGGTTTAGATTTTAATAAAGTTTGAAGCATTTGCGTAGACTCATCTTTCTTATCTAATTCTTTTAAAAGTCTAGCAACTTTAAAATAAGAATCATAGTCATTTCCTCTAATATCTAATGCCATAACATATTCATCAATTGCTTTTCTTCTTCCGCCCTCTTTTTCATAAATTTGTGCAAGTAACACATGCGCTGTATAACTATTATTGTATTTCTCTACTAATTTTAATAACATTTGCTTTGCTTCTTTGTCTTTTCCAAAAGCAATTAATACTTTTGCAATACTTGTAATTAAAATCTCAGAGTAATTAATTCCCTTTAATTCCAAAAATATAATCGTTGCAGGCAAAAGAATTGACATTAGATATCTTAATAAAGTAAAGAAAAAATTAGCATGAATTCCTATTTTTATTTCGATAAAACAAATTGCAATACCAATTGCTTGAACTACTAATACCGCTATATAATTATAGTCATTGTGCCTAATGACTTTTGAAAAAATAAGCATAAATAGCACAAACGCTATTAATATAAATAATATCTCCTCTAGCAATTTTGTTCCTCCATTTTAACATCCTAAATTTCGAACACATTATATCATAACAAAAAAAGATTAACAACCATTTTTGTTAATCTTTTTAAAAATTCTATATTACTAAATTATTATTTAATAAAACTAAGCCTTATTAGCTGAGCAGAAAACATCATTAATTTTGTGAGCAACTGTTGCTTTGATTTCATCTCTTGCAGCGCCTAAATATTTTCTAGGATCAAATACTTCTGGGCTTTCATTGAATACTCTTCTTACTTGAGCAGTCATTGCTAATCTTAAGTCTGTATCAACATTAATTTTTGAAACTCCGTTTTCTCCTGCTTGTTTTAACATTTCATCTGGGCATCCTTTTGCTCCAGGAATATTAGCTCCATTTTCATTGCACATGTCAACTAATCTTGGAATAACACTTGATGCACCATGTAATACGATTGGTGTATTTGGTAATTTTTCTTTTACTTTTGCTAAAATATCAAATCTTAATTTAGCATCTCCTTTAAATTTATAAGCTCCATGGCTTGTACCGATTGCAATTGCTAAAGAATCACATCCTGTTCTTTGTACAAATTCATAAGCTTGATCTGGATTTGTATATTTTGCATCATCAGATTCTACAGAAACTTCATCTTCAACACCAGCTAAAGTTCCAAGTTCAGCTTCAACAACTACGCCATGGCTATGCGCGTAATCTACAACCTCTTTTGTAATTCTAACGTTTTCTTCAAATTCTTTTGAAGATGCATCAATCATTACAGATGTAAATCCTGCATCAATGCACATTTTGCAAGTTTCAAAATCTGGACCATGATCTAAATGTAATGCGATTGGAATATCAGTTGTCTCAACTGCTGCTTCAACCATTTTCATTAAATATGGTAATCTTGCATATTTAATTGCACTTGATGAAACTTGTAATATTACTGGAGATTTTGCTTCATTTGCAGCATCTGTGATTGCTTGAATGAACTCCATATTGTTAATATTAAAAGCACCAATTGCAAAATGCTCTTTCATTGATTTTTCAAACATTTCCTTTGTTGTTACTAATGCCATAAAAATTACCTCCTTAAATACATTATTTTTATTAGCTGGTAACATTTTATTGCTTTTTATAAAATTTGTCAACACCTGACTCTAAACTAATAATTTGGACTTTATCCTGTTGAATTTCTTTCCAAATATTCTGAACTGCTGTCTTTTTATAAATAAAACTTTCATATAAAATACTACTATGGAAATGATTTAATCTTTTATAAAGCTTATAATATTTGATTGGCAAATTTACTGTATAAAAATCAATATTCTGTCCTCTAAAGTTACTCTGTTTTACTTCAACATATTTTTCTAAATTTACAATAATTGCATCTGGTACAATCCTAATTTTACTGAGATCCTTTTCTAAAAAATCAAAATTAAAAATAATCTTAGACTGAGTGCAAGCATTCTTGAAATTGTTTGTAACATTTAACATTAACCCATTCTTTTCGTAAATTTCTTTTTCCAATCGATCAAATTTTCTAGGAGACTTGGTAGCCACTGTTATATTTTTAAAATCCAAACTCAATTTCTGAATTGTTTCAAATAATAAAAAGCTAACTTCATTTGCTAAAATTGATATTTCTTGTTGTTCCGGAGCTAACCCATTATGGTTACATATCCATTGCGCAATCTCACAGACCAAATATTGAAAAAGCCATTTTCCATCTATGATATTTAAATTCTTTTCTTTTAAATAATTCATAAACTCTTGATTTTCACGCAAACGATCACAAACACAAATATTTTTGGTGACATCTATCTCAAAAATTTTATCTAATTTTCGAATTGTTTTAGAATTCCATTTAGAAATGATAATGATTCTTTTCCCTTCCATTTCTTCCATTATCGGTTGTCCTATCAACTTTCTTAAAAAATACAAAATTCTTTTGATAAAATAAGGATATTTCTCTTCCTTTTCCAAAATAAAATCTTCTCTATTTTGAGCAAAATCTAAATAAAGCATATATTTTCACCTCTAACAAAAATATATGCTTTATTCTCTAAAATATGAATTTAATCTATCACTTTTATGTGAACTTCCTCAAGTTGTCTTTTAGAAACTTCACTTGGAGCTCTCATCAATAAATCTTGAGCTTTACTATTCATTGGAAAAGCAATTACTTCACGAATAGATTCTTCTCCTGTTAATAACATTAACATTCTATCAACACCAGGTGCAATTCCTGCATGTGGTGGAGCTCCATATTGAAATGCTGTATATAAACTTCCAAACTTTTTCTTTACCTCTTCTTCCGTATAATTTGCAAGCTCAAATGCTTTTATCATTATCTCAGGATCATGGTTCCTTACAGCTCCAGACGACAATTCTACCCCATTGCAAACGATATCATATTGATAAGCTAAAATTTCTAATGGATTCATTGTTTCTAAAGCATCTAATCCGCCTTGTGGCATTGAAAATGGGTTATGACAAAATGTTAATTTTCCGCTATCTCCAATTTCATACATTGGGAAATCCACAATCCAGCAAAAGCAAAATTTCTTTTCATCAATCAATCCTTGTTTTACAGCAATCTCTTGTCTGATTTGGCCAGCCAATTTTTGAACTAGTCCTTGTTTTTCTGCGATAAAGAAAATACTATCTCCTGGCTTTGTTTCTGTTTTCTCGAGCATTGCAATTCTTGAAGCGTCTGGAATCAATTTTGCAATTGGTCCTTGTAAAGAACCATCCTCTCCTACTTTTAGCCAGGCTAATCCTTTAGCCTTACACTCTTGAATTGCAAAATCTGTCATCTCATCATAAAAAGTTCTTGTTGCTTCTGCTCCTTTTGGAAGTGTAATTGTTTTTACTATCTTTCCATTAAATACCTTTATATCTAACTTTTCAAAAATATCTGTTACATCTTTTATCATTAATGGGTTTCTTAAATCTGGTTTATCAGAACCATATTTTTCCATCGCCTCTTTATATGGAATTCTTGGAAATGGATATTTTACAATCTTCTTATCAGAAAATTCTTTAAAAGTATTATAAATTACTGGTTCCATTACCTCGAATACATCTTCTTGACTCGCAAAAGCCATTTCCATATCTAATTGATAGAACTCTCCTGGACTTCTATCGGCTCTTGCATCTTCATCTCTAAAACATGGAGCAATCTGAAAGTATCGGTCAATTCCAGAAACCATAAGCATCTGTTTAAATTGTTGAGGTGCTTGTGGAAGTGCATAAAACTTTCCTGGATATTGTCTACTTGGAACTAAATAATCTCTAGCTCCTTCTGGTGAAGAAGCTGTTAATATTGGAGTTTGAACCTCCAAAAAACCTTGTTCCACCATTTGAGCTCTCAAAAACTGCAACAATTGTGCTCTCAATTTTAAATTTTCCACTTGTCTTTTGGCTCTTAAATCCAAAAATCTGTACTCTAGTCTTAAGTCTTCACGTACTTCTCTATTTTTTTCAATTTCAAAAGGAAGAGCACATGTTCTTTTTCCTAAGACTTCCATTCTACTTGCTACTAATTCTACTTTTCCAGTAGCAATTGCTTCATTTACTGTTTCAGGATCTCTTAATCTTACTTTTCCAGAAACCTGGACTGCTGACTCTAATGGAATTCTCGCTGCAAAATCTGTTGCAGATTCACTTCCTGATACAACTACTTGCGTAATTCCATAATAATCTCTTAAGTCCATAAATAGGATTCCACCCATATCACGAATTGTATCAACAAAACCTGATAAAGTAATTTCTTCTCCTACATTCTTCTCTTGTAATTCTCCACAAGAATAAGTTCTAAAACTTGTTTGTGTTTTCATTTTTGATTCCCCCTTACTATTAGTTCTTCGAGCAATTACAAAAACTGCCCGCAACAATTTTAATTTCATTAAAATTGTTGTGTGCTCGACATGCTATTTTTTTATTTAAATAACTTACTTATTTAACAATAGCAAGGAAACAAATAAAGCTTCCGTCTCCTAGCATGTCTCGCCAGGGACGAAAGCTTAAACTTCCGCGGTACCACCCATACTTGAAAATGAAACCGAAATTTCATTTCCCACTTTTTATAAATGATAGTATCATTTTTTGACTGCTCCAATGTGTTTCACAAATTAATTATTTTAAAGTGCTTTCAGCGGGTCACACTTCTCTCTACTAAAATAATTTGGCTAATTTGCTTTCATCTTCAT
>JAFUWA010000020.1 GCA_017477355.1 Clostridia bacterium | reverse complement strand
AGAAAATTATAGAAACTCCATAGCAAGTGTAGATAAGTTTCCGCAATTTACTATTATGAATGCCATCGATGGTCAGGCTGGTCTAATAATATGTGCCAGTCTGATTTTCTACAGCCTAACCATCGATAACATACTAAACATCAACATCTCTTTTTTGCTTTCCCTCCTTCATTATGATATAATATAATAGAATCGATGCGGAAGCATTAGGCTAACTCTAGGTACTAAGGAGGTACTAAAATGAAGCAATTCAAGAAAGCCAATCGGATTCAACTTGCGTTAATAGCTGTCGTCATCCTGGCAGCTGCCGCGCTCTTCCTGTTTTCAGGAGTAAAAAGAGATATCGGCACTTGCCGGGAATACAAGCTTGACGTGAAAGCACTGAGCCTGTCCACCCAGATCACCGTCTACCAAGACGAGGAGTCTCTGTACACAATCAGCGGAAACCTCTTCCGAATTATTGAGGATCCGCTTACGATGTACGACATGACCGGAAATAAAATTGCCTATGCTGGTGATGCCTATCACTTCATTGCGCAAGACAGCCATGGAATACGTTACGGTACAGATACCAAAATTGACATGGTTGGTGAGGTAAATCTGCTTGGGCAGTCCTACTCCATCTACGACAGTGATGGAAAACGGCTTGCAAGCGTCAAGGTTGATCCCCTTAATCTGCGGGGGAAAATGGTAGACACAGACGGGAATCTGCTTGCAGATTATACATCGCGTTTCCTGATGTATGACTTCGATGTCAGAATTAAGGAAGAATGTACGCTGGAAGATGAAATTGTTCTTATGATCTTTTCCGCATACTTTAGCGACTATAAGTATGACTCCCAACAAAGCTCCAAATAACTGTTAACGCAAAGCGCGGGCCCTCTCGGGTCCGCGTTAATTTTTTATTCATCTTCTAAGTAATCCGCTGGTTCTTTTGAAACTTCTGTTTTTATTGTTGTAGTAGTTTGAGGGGGTTCCTCTTTTATTTCGACTTCCTTTTCTTTTGTCTCTTCTTCTTCATTTTTATTACAAAATTTATTTAAGATATCTGGAATATAATCAGCTACTCTATCAAGAGTCGAGCTATGATTAATTGGCATTAGCTTAATTGTCTCTTTATTAATCACTAAAAAAGCAACTGGATTAATTGTTACAGCAGCTCCACTTCCACCACCAAATGGAAGTCTGTATTGCATCTCTTCTTCTTTCTCTGTCTTCTGATATTCATCCAAAGTCTCTGAATTAAACTCGCTTCCTCCTGCTCCAAATCCAAAACATACCTTTGAAATTGGAATAATCATAATATCACCAGCAGCTTCAATAGGCTCTCCAATAATTGTATTAACATCAACCATATCTTGAATACTATTCATCGCAGTTTTCATCAATCCTTCTATCGGATGTTCACTCATCTTAAAAACTCTCCTTTACTCCGTAATTTTTATTTTTATTATGTGCAATTTTATTATTTATATTCTCAAAATATAGCTTTACTATTTTCAAACTTTTTATAGATAAACGAATTTCTCCTGTTAATTCTAAATTCAACAATATAGATTCTTCACTCATTTTACTAGAGTCTGGTAATATCTTATACTTCACTTTTTTAGGTTCTATTCTATTTTTAATGAAATTGGGAAAAACACTAGAAAACAATATAATTACTAAATTTGTTAACACAATATCTACTAATTTTATTCTTAAATCGAAATTTACTTTATCTAGTTGGAGATGCAATTTTTTTAATATTTCTAATGCATCTTTATTTATTTGTTTCATCTTTTCTTTTGAAATCATTTTCTTATATGGCATTTTAAAATGCAAAAAACGAATATATTTTTTATCTATTTTAAAAACACAAATTGTTAAAAATCCAAAGAATTTGAAAGCAATTGAAGTATTAAAATCCCAATCTTTCTCTTGCACCACAACATGATAT
The DNA here is from genome assembly GCA_017477355.1 of Clostridia bacterium. Classification (GTDB taxonomy): domain Bacteria; phylum Bacillota; class Clostridia; order TANB77; family CAG-508; genus Scatovivens. The sequence goes on along the minus strand of JAFUWA010000020.1, from coordinate 9,390 downwards.
AAATTCACCTCAAGCTTTGAATATACAATTCCTAATATCACAATAAGAAACAAAAAAACTAACCACATATTCGTCTCCTTATGGTTAGTTTTTCCTTTTATTTTTTATTTTATACTAAACAATAATATCATCTGTATTATCAAAATTCTTTTTTCTTTTAGAAACCTCTATATCGCCAAATAATTCTTCTTGTTTTGTCATAATTTTATTTCTTCTACTTAACTCTAAAACTCCAGTAAAAGCAGTTACTACCTCTGCTTTTGGTTTTTCTTCTAATGAAAACAAGTTATTAAAAATAAATTTTGGTTTCTTAATTAATTCCTGATATATTTCTCTTACTTTATCTGTTACACTATATTGATCAGAAATAGCAATTTTTTTAATATTATCTTTAAACTCATTTTTCTTATCTTGGTTTCTTTGAATTACTTTTCGATAAGCCGCTTCAATATCCTCTACTGAGAAATTTACTTCTAGTACTTGTCTTGGAAGCTCAATTTTTTCAGGAAATTTTGAAGTTCTTTTTGAATATTGCTCAAATCTTTCTCTTAAAGGTTTGCATATTTCTTTATATTTCTTATATTCAATAATTCTTCTAATTAACTCTTCTTCCGTAATTTCAGCTTCATCTTGAGCCACTTTAGGAAGAAGCCCTTTAGACTTTATCAAAAGAAGAGTAGAAGCCATTACTAAAAATTCACTAGCAATTTCTAAATTTAACTTTTCTTGAATGTTCAAATACTCAAGATACTGGTCTGTAATCTTATCCAATGAAACTTCATAAATATCTACTTTTTCTTTATCAATTAAATAACACAGTAAATCTAAAGGTCCTTCAAAATTATCTAATTTTAATTCATATTTAGTTGATTCTAATGAAATAATTCTATTGTTCATACTTTTCCTTCTATTTTAGCTTAATCACGCACCTATTATATAAATTATTCCCTAAAATGTCAATTAAAATTTATAAATCGCAAAGGGCCCCGCGCATTGTATCGCGCGAAGCCCCTGCTTTAGAGGATGAAGATTAGCCGTTATTCCACATCATCGCTATCGTCTCCACTGTCGGAATCCGCCGGATCGTCGATGTCATCTTCGTCATCAAACTCGATAACATCCGGCTCTCTCTTCTTGTTCTTTTCCTTAATCGCTTCACGGAAAAGATAGATTCCAACACAGATGGCAATCACCAGAGCGCCAATCACAACGATGTTGTAGAGTACTTTGAGCAGAGACAGCTTATCAATCAGCCAACACAATGCCAAAGCAACTGCCGCTAAGGTTGCAACCTTCTGTGTTTCTTCCACCTCCCAATTGATTTTCTGGAGGACTTCAAATTTGGCAGCCAGGTAATAAGTAATTCCCAGCAAAACCACAATTGAAAACAGCATCCCCCAGGCACTCTTCTGGCAGATGAAAATGACGACCAGCGCTGCAATCCGGATAGGCTTTTTGCACACCTTCCTCCAAAAATCATACACCGTCATCAGATTTCTCTTCAGCGGCGTCCGATCTTTATAGAGCCAGTTGTGCAGGTTAGTCTTCTCCTCTCTCGCGATGAAAAACACCGCAACACACAGGATTCCAAGAACGAGAACATTTGTTAACATGGTCTTTGACCCCTTTCTGTTTTTCTAGGCATGCGTCAGCATACCCGATACATTAATTATACAATATTTGAAAAATGAAGTCAAAAATTGGTAAATTGGGACGTACCACTTTTCCCTCTTTTTGGAGGGAAAAGTGGTACGTCCCAATTTACCAATTTTACTAATTTTTTAAATACTTTTTCAAGAATTGTCCTGTAAAGCTTCCAGGCACTTTGCAGACCTCTTCTGGAGTTCCAGTTGCAATCACTTCTCCTCCATTTTCTCCACCTTCTGGACCAAGATCTACAATATAATCTGCTGTTTTAATTAAATCTAAATTGTGTTCAATAACTATAATAGAATTTCCATCTGTTGCTAATCTTTGCAAAATATCAATTAACTTTTTAACATCTTCCATATGAAGACCTGTTGTAGGCTCATCTAAGATATACAAAGTCTTTCCTGTTGGCTTTTTAGAAAGTTCTGTTGCAAGTTTCACTCTTTGCGCTTCACCACCAGATAATGTAGTAGAAGGTTGTCCTAGTTTAATATATCCAAGGCCTACATCATATAATGTTTGAATCTTTTGCTTAATTCTAGGTAAATTGCTAAAGAAATCTAAAGATTCTTCTACAGTCATATCCAAAACATCAGAAATATTTTTTCCTTTATATTTTACTTCTAAAGTTTCTCTATTATATCTCTTTCCTTTACAAACATCACAAGGAACATAGATATCTGGTAAGAAGTTCATTCCAATTCTGATAACACCATCACCAGAGCATGCCTCACATCTTCCACCTTCTACATTAAAACTAAATCTACCTTTTTGATATCCTCTCATTTTAGCTTCATTCGTTCCAGCAAACAAATCACGAATAATATCAAATACACCTGTATATGTTACCGGATTAGAACGAGGTGTTCTACCAATTGGTGATTGATCTATATTAATAATCTTATCAATATTTTTAATTCCTTTTATTTGCTTACAATTTCCTGCTTTCTCATGGGAACGATTAATTTCGTTTGCTAGAGTTTTATATAAAGTTTCATTCACTAATGTTGATTTTCCTGAACCAGAAATACCTGTAACACAAGTAATAACACCTAATGGAAATTTTACATTAATATTTTTCAAGTTATTTTCTTTTGCTCCAATAACTTCTAAATATAGCCCATTCGGTTTTCTTCTTTTCTTTGGAACTTCAATCTTTCTTTTTCCACTCAAGTAATTTCCTGTAATAGACTGTTCTACTTTAGAAATCTCATCTGCAGTTCCGTTGTGCCATAACATTTCCACCATGAACACCAGCCCCTGGTCCAATATCAACAATTTGGTCTGCTGCTCTCATCGTATCTTCATCATGTTCTACAACAATAACAGAGTTTCCAGAATCTCTTAATTTTTTCAATGTATCAATCAATTTCTCGTTATCTCTTTGATGTAACCCAATACTTGGTTCATCTAAAATATACATTACTCCTGAAAGTCCTGAACCAATTTGAGTAGCTAAACGGATTCTTTGCGCTTCGCCACCAGATAGTGTTGCTGCACTTCTAGATAATGTTAAATAATCTAATCCAACATCTATTAAAAATTGAAATCTCTTACTTAACTCTCTAAAAATCTGATCAGCAATCATTGCGTCTTTCCTGTTCAATTTTAGGTTTTCAATATATTCTTTAGCTCTTCTAATTGGCATGTCTGTTAATTCATTGATATTTTTTGAACCTACTTTAATTGATAAGATTTCTTTTTTCAATCTTGCACCATTACAAGACCAGCAAGGACTTTCGCTCATATACATCTCATAGAATTCTCTCATTCCCTGAGATTTTGTATCTCTATATCTTCTATCTAATGCTGGAAGAACCCCCTCAAAAGGTTGTTTAAATCTTCTTATTCCTGCACTAGAATGATATTCAAAATCAATTTCTTCCGTTCCAGTACCGTATAGAATTTTCTCTAAAAATTCTCTTGGTAATTTCTTAATTGGTTTGTTTTTAATATCAACGCCATAATGTTTTCCAATACTTTCAAAATACATTTTAGCCATAGTGTCACCCTTTTTCATTGTACTGGCACCAAAAGCTTTTACACCATCATAAAGTGTTTTATTTTTATCTGGAATAATTAAGTCTTCATCCATTTTCATTAAATATCCAATACCTGTACAAACTGGACAAGCACCATATGGATTATTGAATGAAAACATTCTAGGACTCAATTCTTCAAAACTAATTCCACAATCTGGGCAAGCATAATTTGTACTAAACAATTTTGTTTCTTGACCTGGGATATCCACTTTCACTAACCCATTTGTGTGTTTTAGAGCAGTCTCAACTGATTCTGCTAATCTATTTCTAACATCTTCTTTTACTACTAATCTATCAACAACAATATCAATATCATGTTTTTTTGTCTTCTCTAGCTTAATTTCATCATCCAATGAATAAAGCTCTCCATCTACGATTGCTCTAACAAATCCCTCTTTTTGCATGCTTTCTAGAAGTTTTACATGTTCACCTTTTCCACCTCTAACAATTGGAGCTAATACTTGTATTCTTGTTCCTTCTTCCAATTCTAAAACATTATCTACAATCTGATCTACAGTTTGTTTTTCTATCTTTCTTCCACAGTTTGGACAATATGGAATACCAATTCTTGCATATAGTAATCTTAGATAATCATAAATTTCTGTTACTGTTCCAACCGTAGAACGAGGATTTTTAGAAGTTGTTTTTTGGTCAATTGAAATTGCAGGACTTAATCCTTCGATACTTTCTACATCTGGTTTTTCCATAATTCCCAAGAATTGTCTAGCATAACTAGATAAACTTTCTACATATCTTCTTTGTCCTTCTGCATAAAGAGTATCAAAGGCTAAACTTGATTTTCCAGAACCTGAAAGGCCAGTAATAACAACTAATTTATTCTTTGGAATCTCTAAATTAATACTCTTTAAATTATGTACTTTTGCTTTTTTGATTATGATATTATCGTTCATGAAAATTCTCCTATATTCACTATCTTTCTCGTCACAAAAATTTTACGCCATTACAATTTTGCATTATATCATACAAAAAATGTTTTGTAAATATTTACAAAACATTTTTTCGCATTTTATTTTTGCGATGATTTACATAAATTGACTTTCGTCTATATTTATGCTACAATATGTTCGTGCAAAGTTCTTTATTGAACTCTAGCATGCGGAATTACTATAACAACATCAAGGAGGAAGAGATCATGGAAAAGATCGCGCAGCCCCGGAGTCGGTTCCTCAAGGTAGGAGCCATGTTTCTGACCCTTGTGGTCATCAGCACCATGTTAGCTGCAACCGCTTTTGCTGACGAAAACACGACGCTCATTCAGGAAGTCGTCATCAATCAGTGGAGCTCTAACAACGCCATCAAGCCTATTCCCCACGTTCAGGAAAATGGCTTTAACATCGTCTATGTGGAGGAATCCACTGACGACAGCAACGGAACGACCGTCTACTGGTGGAAGTACAATCTCGAGACCAATGGAAACAATGTATTCGGAGCAGAATCCAAAGCCGTTACAACCGGTCCTAAGATTTACGCTCAGCTGGAAATTATCAGTGAGTATGAAGCAATTCTGTATGTTTCCAGCCGCCGAATTGAAACAAGTGAGCAAGGTGGATTCAAGAATCCCTCTATTTACGGAGTTAATCCTGGGGGAACATCCATTACCGGAATCGTCGGAACAGCACCTACTGTGGAAGAAGCTTTCCAGAACAACAATTACAGCTTTTTCTGGGAAAACGGTTTCTACTTCTGCTCTGACTCTACAGGGCAAAAGCAAACCGGAAAGGTTCTTTGCAATCGCGGTTATGGGAATAAATGGTACTACTTTGCTCCTGCAGAGGCAGATTACACTATCTGCAACTTGCAAGGCGAACTGATAACCATGCATTTTCCGGAAGGTGCCATGCTCTACGGTACTTGGCTCAAAGAGGGCAACTACTACTATTACTTCCAGGCAGATGGATCCATGGCGGTCAGTCAATACATCTACTGGAACGGACAGTCCTACTACATGAACGAAATGGGTGTCTACACGACGTGGTAATCCCATGCAAGCAACTGGCTACAGATGCCAAACAGAGTATGCGGAGAGGAATGAAAATTTCCCCTCCGCACTATTTTTATTATTTTACTAAATTTAAGTCTCCATTAATTACAATTGGAGCAAATCCAGATATTTCATCAAATAACATTCCTTCTGGAATACTATTATATAAATATATCTTTTTATTCTTCATAAATGCTTCATATAATTCTATAAAAGTAGCTCCACCAATATAGTTTTTCTTTCCATTTTTATCAAAATTTAAAGTTAACACTGCATCCATCGTAGCAATTCTTTCTTCACTCATTTTAAACATTCTAGCTTTAAATTCAGAATGCTCTTTTTCTCCTAAATTCCAAGCTTTACTTTCTGCATCTGGTTCATAATAAGAATTTGGAAGCTCTACAATATGTCCCATTTCTTCTAATTTTCCTTTAATTGGCTCAATATCTGGATAAAATGCTTTACTACATATAATTAATATTTTCATGTTTATTTCCTCCTTAAAAAGTTACAATATATTTATCATATTTTGAACATAAACTCAAGGTACTTACAGCAAAAACTTCAGTTTTGGAATTAAACACATCGTTCTATATTCTTTTAATAAATCTCCTATTACATTCATATTTCCATTATACTTTGCAATCAATGACATAATTTTTCTCCAAATTTTTTTATTTTATGTATTGATGTTATAATTTTCTTGTGATATATTTACAAGTGTTAACACTTTATTAAAAATTTTTATAATTTTTTATTGCAAGAAAAATAGTAAACTGCTATAATATAAATGTAAAAATTAAAGATACAAAAGATGGCAAAACAAATGAACAAAATTGCTGAAAATATTGATTTTCTATTATATTACGGGTTTTAATTTTATAAATCGTTTATATAAGCATAGGACTATTTTTCGCTATGCATTTTTGATGAACTCAAAAATGTATGTGTAAAAATAGTCTTTTTGTTGTTTAATTTTGTTATTAATGTTTAATATATTAATAAATCAAATTCTATAAGCAAAAGGAGGTGAAATTGAAATGAAAAATTATGCAAAGAAATCTTCCAAAAACAGTAATGGTATCACTTTGATAGCTTTAGTTATTACAATTATTGTCCTTCTTATATTAGCTCGGAATTAGTATTTCAATGTTATCTGGAGATAACGGAATTTTGCAAAAAGCAACTACTGCAAAAACTGAAACTGAAAAAGGTCAGGAAAGAGAAATACTTGCATTAGCATATAATTCAGCATTAGCAAAAAAAGTAAGCAGTGGAGATTCAACAGCAGTAACAGCAAGTGATTTGAATGAAGAATTAACAAATCAAGGTGCAACTGCTGATGGAAGTAATCCAATTACAGTTACATTTACAGATTCTAAAAGGCAATATACAGTATATACCAATGGGAAAATTGATTATGCTGGAATAAAAAACGACTATGATTCAGACGAAATAACAATTACCCCCAAACAAGATGGATCCTTTGTTTCATTTACTGTAGATGTAACAGGAAACAAGAGTATTGAAGATGCAACTGAACAAGAAAAGCTAAATGCAATATTAGTAGAGTGGGAAAAAAATAATTGGTTTGAATCTTCTGATGAAAGAACTACAGATTGTATAAAAAATTATCTATTAGAATGGGCTGAACAAAACGGAACAAGCTATGAGGAAGAATTACAAAAAGAATTGGATTATGATGGTATATTCACTATAGGTGAAGTTCCAGAAATATCAGTAACACTGGGAGATAAAAATATAGCACTATTGAATTCAAATTCATTCCTAGTAACAGAAGATGGAACATACAAAATAGAAGCAAGAACATCAAGTGGTAAATACGGAAAAGCAGAGATAACTGCGAATGTGTATATGGCATCAATTACTATACATGATAATGATACTGGAGTTGGTGATACTATAATAGAATTTCCGCTTGGAGTCATTACGACATGGTCTCAATTAGAACAATCTAGTTATAGTTCAGGCTTGCAAATAAATATGTTACCTTACGAAAACAATCCCAGAGCAAAACTGCAGACGCCTTGCTTAGTTATAGATAGTATTACTTATTATGTTTGCGATGAAAATGGACAATTAAGTATCAATGACACTCCTTCTATTAATTTGGATGCATATTACTATTGGAAAAAGTATTGATAGCTAGAGGTCTTTTTATTCTAAAACAGCACTTGAATTTTGAATAAAATTAAAATAAAATATATTTTAGTAAATGTTGCAGAAAAAAATAGCAAATTCGAAAGATTATTTTTCTAATTTGCTATTTTTACTAATTTATTGTACTAAAATGTTGTCAGGTAGCATTGAATTAAATATTTAAGAAACACATACTGCCCCAATATATGTGTAATTGTAATATGTTGGGGGTATCTTATCTCTCTAAATCCAATTCTTTTTCTTCTCTTTTGACTTGCTCCTCAGCATCTAACAAAGTATTTGTTTCTCTTTCAAAATCTCTAACTAAATTATCTTCTGCTCCCATATCAAACTTTTTGCAAATCCAATGAATAAATTTATCAATAGTATCGTGGAATTTATCAATAATTTTATGAAGTCTATTATTTTCTTTTTCAAGTCCTTTAATTTTACTTTTATATCGCCACTCTATGTCAAATTCTTTTTGATTATAGTCCTTTTTTATTTGTTCTACTTCATTGTGTAAATTTTCATTATCTTCTATAAATTTATTTCGTTCTTTTTCATATTTCGTTGCTTTTTCCACCATTTTTTCCTGTCTTAATAATTGCTGGTGCATTAGCCAATTATCTTGATATAATTTATTTATTAAATCATCTTTTGGTTTTATAATATCCTCTAAAATCCTTTCATCTCTTTTCTTTGACCATCTTGCCATTTTTATATCATCAATTTCAGGAACATCTGGCAATTCTAATTTCATATTTTTCAAAATTTCTTTTGTTTGCTTGAAATTAGTTATTTTCTTAAATTCTTCAACAGAGTAATGTTCTCTGTTAGTTTCTTCTTTTTGCAATCCTCGTTATAAATGAAATCCATTTTCAACCATATATTTATAAAAAGCATCCTGTAATTGTCTGTAACTATCCTTTGCTTTCCGAAATTCACTACAAACAAGCTTATCAATAGGATTTCCTTTTTTATCTACTGTATGAACAACAGGCAAAAAAATTAAGTGCATATGAGGTGTAGCTTCATCTCTATGCACTGTCGCTGACAATATATATTGTTCTCCTAAATCTTTATATTCACATACGAATTTGTATGCAGTTTCAAAAAATCTTTTTGTTTCTTCTTCTCCTATATTTTCAAAATAATCGTGATCTGATGTTATTATATATTCACAAGCTATATTACTTACGGTTTTTATTTGCCCTTAAGTTTTTTCATAAATAAAAACTCCCTTTCTTTAGTTCGTTTAAATACTCCATATTTTTTACTGTTTAAAAACAAAAAAACGCTTAACAATATTTTATATCATTAAGCGTTTATGGTGGGCAGGGTTGGATTCGAACCAACGTAGACTCTCGTCGCCAGATTTACAGTCTGGTGCCATTAACCACTCGACCACCTACCCATATTTAATTGGTGCTCCATCAAGGATTCGCCAAAGGCCGCGTCGTAAAAACAATCCAAAGGGATTGTTTTTGTTCTCTTTCGGTGCTTTATCAAGCCCCAAAAGATGAACCACTCCTT
>JAFUWA010000019.1 GCA_017477355.1 Clostridia bacterium | reverse complement strand
TTTCATTTTTATCTATATTAGCATCAATTAAACATTCATCTATTCTCTCTTCATCAATATAATTATATATTACATGTATCTTTCCTTTATCGGCTTTAAAATTCTTTACTTGATCCTCAATAAGTTGTTTTGAAACAACTATAATCTTATCTGCATATTTAGCAGAGACCTTATTAATATGTTGATACTTTTTCTCTTTAACTGAAACACTTAAGTAATTTCTAATTGATATAATATTTACGTCATTCACTTTAGACATTACATTAAAATAATTCATTTTTGAACAAAGACTAATTGTATGTGTAATATTATATTTTTCTTTTATTTTTCGTATCTGTTTAACTAAGTTTTTCTTTACAAGAAATTTTCCTTGATTCTCTTTTAATACTATTCTTGTAGCAGTACATTCATAGTCATTTTCATTTTTATCTTCAATTGTAACCAAAACAAGATTATATTTTTTACTTATTTCATTAGCTATAATGGCGGCGACCTTTTCAGCGCCGCCATTATATAATCTTGAAACAAGAATCATAATATTTTTTGAGGACAATTTTGGAGTTGGTTTATTTCTATTGGTTATTTTATATTGAGTCTCTATAATAAAACAATCAAGAAAATTTCTTATATTTCTAAAAATCTTTTTTACTATATTTCGCAATTTTTCTTCACTTTCTAATAGTTTTTAACCCATTTATCATATCCTGTTTTATCACTAGTAACCTTCTTCTTATAAGGAAAAGTTGTACTTGATGGTAAAAGTCCTGTTTTAACATAAATAGTATCAGTATACATTCTCACATAAGATGAATTTGAATATGACTCAGATGTACTAGCAGCTTTACTAGCAATACTTGATGAATCTATAATTAATGTTTTCATATTTTCACATCCATGAAAAGCTCTCTCCCCAATTGAAGTCACACTAGAAGGAATCGTTAGGCTTAATAATCCCGCATATTGAAATGAATATTGATCAATAGTTTTTAAACTTTCTGGTAAAACAATACTATTTAATCCTCTACAATCACGAAAAGCATAATATCCTATACTAGTAATTGTATTAGGAAGGGTAATATTACTTAAAGCACTACAACCATAAAAAGTATATGCACTAATACTAGTAATTCCATCTGGGATTATTACATTATTTAAACTTGAGCAAAATACAAATGCCCAACTTTCTATACTTGTAACACTATTTGGAATTGTTATATTGGCTAAACTACTACATGAGCGAAATGTATCATAGGCAATCGTTGTTACTCCATCTGGTATAACAAACTCCGTCATATTCTTACAACCAGAAAAAGCATATCTACCAATAGTTTTAACATTGCTTGGGATGGTTATATTTGTCATAGCACAATTAGCAAATGCATCACCTCCAATAGAATTTAATCCAGTTGGAAGGGTAATATTAGACAAATTTTCACATCCACAAAATGTATAATCATTAATACTAGTTACTCCACTAGGAATTATTATACTAGATAGTGCAGTACAGTTTTGAAAAGCACTTTCCAGAATTGTTGTTACACTTTCTGGGATTGTAATAGAAGATAAGCCAGTATGTCCAGCAAACGCACTATATGAAATTGAACTTATCATATTTGGTATTATAGTTTTTTTACATCCGGCAACTAATGTATTTGTACTTGTATGGATTATAGCATTACAATTTTCTCTACTGTCAAAAGTTACATTTCCACTATTTACTTTAATACTCTCTAAATTCTCACAATAATCAAAGGGACCTATATTAGTCACACTTGCTGGAATTTCAATACTTTTCATTGCACAATACGAAAACGCACCATATCCAATATTTTCAACACCCTCTAAAAGAGTAATACTTGCTAAATTCCTACAACTCCTAAATGCGTCATTTCCTATATTTTTTATATTTCCTAAAATTGTTACATTTGTCAAATTAGGACAACCACAAAACGCATATGGCCCAATATTTATAATACTATTTGAAAACTCAATATTATTTAAATTACTACAATAATAGAAAGCTTCCTCTCCAATACTAGTTAAACTATTTTTGAATGTTATACTTGATATTCCTATACCACTAAACGCGTAATTTCCAATTTCAATCAAACTATCTGGAAGTATTACACTTTGAATTTTTGTACAATTATTAAAAGCATTATCATCAATATATTCAATACCTTCTGATATAACTATACTTTCAACTGGCATTTTTCTTGCGCTCCACATACCAGTATTAAAAATATCGCTTCCAATTCTTGTTACTCTTTTCCCATTTATTGTACTAGGGAAAACAACATGTGTTTTTGAAATAATAGTATCAGTTTCGACTGTATAATACCATCCTATACCTTCTGGATCTCTATTTTCATTTTTTACAATACCTGTTATCGTTATTGTTCCATCCTCATTTTCAATCCAAGTAAAAAAATCTTCAGAAGTTGGAGTCATATCAACTTCTATTTCTTCATCACTATTACTACTCTTAGCATATTCTACTTTTCCTTCTTTTACAGTATATTCATTTCCTGTTTCATTGAATTTTACTCTTATTGGATTTGATCCACTCGCTACTGCATCTGTTCCGCTAATTGCAAACTGCTTGTTCATATCAGCTGCTGTTACTTTGCCTTCTTCCAACAATTCAATACGTGCTGCATTATATGCAAGTGATGTCAAATCTATTTCTTCTCCTATTACTGCTTGTTCTTTACTCTCTATCGATCTCTTTAATATTCCATTTTCTCCTACTAGTGATAACAATGCAACTCCTGCTAAAATTACTAATGCTATTATTGTTATTACTAATACTATTAAAGTTATACCATTGGATTTGCCTCTTATATTCTTTTTCATTAGTACCCTCCCTAAAAATTTTTTTATTTGTGCATTTATATTATATATTTAACAATTTTATTTTTCAATAATTCCTGTACTTTTTATTAAAGAATTTTTTAAATTTTTTATTTTATTCTTCTCATTGTTATCAATCACTATTTTTCCTAGATTTTTTAATGAAAAACCTCTTGATGATGTATATTTAAATTTAACTCCCTCAAATATACAATTTTCAACTAGAACATATGATCTTTGTATAGCAATAATTCCATATGTATCTAACATGGTAAGTTTTGAATATTTATCTTTTATTAATTTTTTTTCATTATCATTCAATATTTGGCTGTCTATGTTCCTAGAATCAACCCAAACATTATATAAATGTACACTACTATTTCTTGCCATAGGAATACGTGTTTTTACATTTTGAAAAACACAATCATGTATTACTATATTTTCATTATGTCCCTCATAATCTTTTGAGCCAAATAAAAATAATTTGAATTGATAAAATGATAATTTTTTTATTGTATCAATATCAATATTACATTCTTCTCTTAAATATCTATACATCTCATATTTATATTTATTATCTTCTAGTTCTGCAAACTGCGCATTAAAAAATTCATTATTTTTTATATCAATTTCATTTAATTTACAATATTCTATATTTACATTTATACTATTATTAATACTAACTATTTCATCATATGCTTTTCCGAATTCTCAATTTTTTATTTGAATATTTTTACTATTCTTTATTGTAAAAAAATCCCAATCATTCCTATCATATTCCGCTTTAGTTTCTTCATCCCACTCCCATAATTCATCAAAGAAAATATTTTCAAATTTTATATTTTCACTATTACTTATTATGATATTAGCGTGCAATATTTTACTACCGCTACTAGAGTATATAATTAGCCCATCTCGATTATCAATATTTAGTTTACTTACACCAGTACCTATTAAAACTGGATGAGTCAATGCTTCGTTATGTTTTGTAATAAAAGGACTACTAATTCCTAATGATTTTATAGTATTATATCCCAAATCCAAATCATTAATTATCTCAATTATTTGAATTTTTTTATTCTCTAGAGCTCTTATAAATTCTTCTTCATTCTCTACAATACAAAAATTATCATCTGTTTTCTTTATATCAATTTCAACTTCTGAAAAATCGATTTTATTTTTATTTAATTCAATTGATAGCCAAATCCAAAATATTATAAACACTATAGCAATTAATAATAATATTTTTACAATTTTTTTTATTTTCATCAAATTTCCTCTATCAGATTTATCCACTGCTTTTTTATTATTTCTTTATCAAAATCTATAGCTCTAGTTTTGGACATTTCTCTATATTTCTTCATTTGCTCTTTACTATTTATTGTTTCAATAATAGTTTTTGCTAAATTATAATCTTCTTGAGTTATTTTATTTGTAATATCATAGTTATCGCTTAATACTGGAATAACAATTCCATATTTATTATCAAATATTTCATTCATTCCACCTAAACAGTTTGCTGCAATAATTGGTAATTCACAAATCATAGATTCTAAAATAACATTTGACATTCCTTCATACATAGAGGTTGATACATAAATATCAGAGTTATATAAGTATTTATATGGATTCATTTTAAAATCTAAAATAAAAACATAGTTATTTAGTCCTAATTCATCTATTAGTTTCATTAAATCTTCTCTTAATTCACCCTTTCCAATAATAATTAGTTTTGCATCTGGAATTTGCTCGTGAACTATTTTAAAAGATTTTATCAAGTGCCACTGTCCTTTTTGAAGCACTAGCCTACCTATATTTATTATCTTAATTCCGTTATTATTAAATATCTCTTTTTCTTCAATAGGTTCTTTTTGTTTTTGCTTTATTTCTTCAATATTAAGCATATTATATATTTTAATTATTTTACTATTATCAAATCTATAATGGTTTATAATATCATTTTTTACATCTTCTGAAACAACTACTATCTTATCAGCTTTTTTTAAAGATATTTTATTGGCATATTCTCTGTAAAAATTTCTTTTTAATTTTGATTGAATATTTCTAACTGAAATAATTTTCTTATCATTACCTTTGGATAAAACATTCACTATATTGGGACCATTTAAATAACTAATTGTATATTCAATATTAAAATCTCTTTTTAATTGTTTTAATTTCCTGATTCGTCTAAATAACACAAAAATTTTTCCCAATATAGTATCTTTTTCAGGTAATTTTAAATCTATAACTTCAACATTAGTATTAAATTCTTTTTCCTTTCCATCAAAAACTACTAAGCAAACATTATAATCTTCCTTTAACGATTCTGCTAGTATAGTAATTGCATGTTCAGCTCCACCATTTTGTAGATTTTGAATTATTAATAGCACATTCTTCTTCATATTTTCTTAACCTTTTATATTAAGCTTAATTTTTCCATCTTTTGCACTTAAAGAAGCTGTTCCACCAATTGGGAAAGTTATAATTGGTGTTGTATGTCCAAAATCACAATCAGCAATTACTGGAATGTTTTCAAGTTCTGGTTTTGATTGGATTAATTTCATCCATTTTTCTCTTGTCATTTCTGAATTTTTCTGGCATCTACCAATTACAATTCCCTTAACAGTCTTAAACTCAGGTTGTTGAATCAACGATACTAAATCTCTATCAAACTCCACTAAAAATAGTTTTCCTGCCATTTCATCATCTTCCAAAAATAAAATGGAATTAGAAATATCTGGCATATATTCTGTTCCTTGAAGCAAATTCAAAGTACATAAATTTCCTCCAATAATTTTTCCTTCTGCAGTTCCTTCGTTAATCACAAACATACCAGGATTTTGAATAAAATCACGATTCTCTTGGTCAATAAACCAAGCATCATCACTCCATTCTTTTGAGCTTTCCACTTCTGCTTCTCCACCATTTTCCATTAACATCTTTTTGAAATAATCAAAGGTATAATCAAATCCTTTTTTCATTCCAAAACTTGAAAAATGTGGTCCATAGTAAGTAACTAATCCTGTTTTGGCGTGAATAGAATCTAACAAAATTGTAATATCTGAAAATCCGCACAAAATCTTAGGATTATTTTTAATTAATTCAAAATCTAAATATTTTAAAATTTGATTAGAATTAAATCCGCCAATTACTGTTAAAATTCCTTTTACATTAGGATCTGCAAAAGCTGCATTCATATCTTCGGCTCTATCTTTCGCATTTGTACACATATAATCTGAATCAAAATCTTTTACATGACTACCAAAAGTAACTTTTAACCCTAAACTTTCTAATCTCTCGATTGCTAAGCTCACACAATCTTCCCCTAAGATTGCCATACTTCTTGATGGAGCAATAATTCTTACTTCATCACCTGTTTTTAATTTTTGTGGTATCATTTTTACATCCTCCTCAATATAATTTAACACTTTTAAGAAACGAGGACCGTCCCCACTTCCCAAAAGTGTTATTTTTCCTTTTCCTCTGGTGCTGGAAGAGCATTCTTTTTATTAAATTTGAAAATACTAATAATCTTCAAATAGATTGTTTTCCAGAATCCCAGTTTTCCCTCGTTTTGTTCTTTTTTCAATTCCTTCTTCATTTCCTGAAGTTCTACATAACAAACTTCTGGTTTACTATCAAAATAAGGGGTATGCGTTTTATAAAATTGCTCATCATTTAATAAATTACTCTTAAATGCATATTGCAAAAACTTCTTATTTTCCTTTGCTCTTTGCTCATAAGCTAAGTCAAAATTATACCAATCTCCATTTAATTTTACTTGATTCCAAAGATGATGCTCTTCTTCTCCAATACTTCCCTTAATTATTTTTGATTCAAAACCGAATTCCTTTAAGTAACTATTAATTAGTAATGCATAAAAATCATATGATACTTTCTTATCCAGAAATACTGTTTTTAAATCTATTTCTTCTGTGACAAACTGAAACTGGTCTTTAAAATAACTATATAGCACATTAAAATTGTCAAATTCATTTGGTTGCTCTAAAACAATTTCACTTTTTATTTTATCAAATGCATTTCTAATCTCAATATATTCTTCAATAGAATAACATTGCACTTTTTCATTTAATTTTAAATCCTTTGGACTCTGCAAAACACTTACGAATTGCAAATTCAGTTTTTCCTGAAACTTTTGCGCTTCGTCAACATCAAAATATCGAATATCATTAATTGCTAAAGTCACTTCTACTTTGTTTTTCTTAAATTTCCTTATATATTGTCCAAGATCTGCTCCATCATCTAAAATAATACATAGCTTTGACAATTTATAAAAACTAATACAATCTATCGCTTTCTCTAAATCACAAGTATTAATCGTTAAAGAAGCATCATTATCATGTACTTCTAAACTATTCTGAATATTACATTTTTTACTTGTTTTCACATTTACTTCAATTTTCTTTTGGACCTTGCATCTTAACAGGCTATTAATATTTTCAAGGCTGATTTCATTATGATAAAACTCAAACCTAGACATTTTTTTACTTTCACAAATAAAGTCAAAACTGTCAAATACACAATTTTTAATATTATCTAGATTTAGATATTTTAAATTCTCAAATCGATAACAAATAGATATTGGTCTTTTTCCAAAATCAACATTTGTTAAATTTAATGCAACTACTTTTTCAGGATTTGGAATTTTGTTTAAAAATCCTATCAAATCACTAAAATTAATATTATTTAAAGATATTGTAGAGAGATTAGAAAATTTAGTAAACACTTTATTTGTAGGTAATTTAACGGATTCCAAAATAAGAGTTTCAATATTTTCTGGGTTACAAATGTTGAAAAATATTTTATTTACATCTGATCTTAAATCCCCTTTTACCACCAACTGTTTTAAATTTGTGCATAAACTAATCAAATTATAAAGTTTAGAATTAATATTAATTTCATCAATTTCTAATTCTTCAATTTTATCAAGATGATAATTCATTAGTTGGTCGAACTCTTCTAAAGATTTATTATTCAATTGCAAACTCTTTAGTTCTTTCATCCGAATTCTCTCCATTTAATCTTAAATATGTATTATTATATCACTTTAAAATCCACTATTCAACGGAGTTATATGAAGTTTACTTTACGTTTTTTTTACTTTTTCATTACATGAATATTCTTCCCCATTTTAAAGGCTTTTACTCATTAACCAAAATGCATTTTTGCTAGCTAAACCTTTGACATTAAGCCTATTTTACTCTATAATTAAATTAACACTTGCGAAAGCAGGTTCCCGGGGGACCGGAGGCAAAATATTTATTTTGAAAGGAGCACGAGTTGCTATGAAAAAAACGAGAAAAATGGGAGTTGTTGAAAAGGTCTGGGACTTCATCTGCGACCTGATCAAGATTGTTGTGTGCGTCTACCGTGTTGCACTCAGCGGAAAAAAGGAGAAATACAATCTGAAGGCCCGCGCCTACTGCAGCCTCGCTGCTGCCCTGGCGACCCTTGGCGTCATCATCAAGCTGGCATTTGGTTCCTTCATCCGTTCCGGTGTTATCTACGGTCTCTACTCCATCGAGAAGCGTATCGCTATTGCCTGGGGATCCAGTGCTGGCGATTGGGCACATCCGATGAGTGGAGGTCGCTACTTGGTATTCAAAGCTTTGAAAGAGCAACTTATCGCCACAGATGGGTTTGCAAAGTTCTTGAATGACCTTGCCGGAAACGGGGTTTTCTCTAAGATTGTGCAGATTGCACTGATCATCCTTTGTTTTGCTGCTGTTATCTATCTTGCACACATTGTCTACAGATGCGTTGAAAACTTTGTTTGGAGCATCAAGACCATGAAAGTCAAGAAAGAAAAACGAGCTCAGGCTCGTAGAAAAGCAGCTGCTACAAAGAGAACCGTTCGCGCTGAAAACGGAAAAGTTTACAACATTGCTGATTACCGCAGGGCAATAAACCAGTAAACATTCCCAAAAACATCCCCGCCAGCCTCCAAAAGGCCAGCGGGGATGCTCGATTTTATTTTTATAATTTAAAACTATATGGCAGTAAATCATCCATTGTATATTCTCTTATTTTTTCTTTATCGACAGAATAAATTTTGAAATCCTTATCAACAAACTCATTCATAAATTGTCTACAATATCCACAAGGTAAACATTCTTCCTCTGCTTTTTCCCCTTTTTTTCCACCAACAGTTAAGATAAACTCAAATTCCTTTTCTCCCTCTGAAATTGCTTTTGTAAAAGCAACTCTCTCTGCACAGATAGATTGAATTCCATTATTCTCAATATTACATCCAGTGTATCTTTTTCCATTTTTACAAACTAATACACACCCAACTGTAAAATGTGAATATGGACTATAACTTCTATTTCTCATATTTCCGGCAATTTTTATTTCGTTTGACAAATCCATACTTTACTCTCCTTTTGATTGAATATTGGGGACGTTCCTTAAAGTTCATTTTTGAACACCAGAGACGCTCCTTCTTAGCAATATTAAATTATTAATAATAAAAGGCCAAATGTCGCTAAAGGCACTGTTAAATTATCAGTTCCTCTAATTGAAATAGCTTCCAATACCATATCTATTATCGCAATTGAAATTGCCTTAAAATACCAATATGGAATGGCAAGATATGCTAAACATCCTGAAATAATAATAAATGTTGTAGCCCCCATTGCAAGAGAACCTGCTAATGTTTTTCTTGTTGTCCATATTTTATAAGAGGGACTTTTTACGCTTCTTCCAATAATTGCTGCTAATGCATCTGCATATCCCATAACTGCTACACCGGCAAGACCCAATATTGGTCCCCAAACACTTTTATAATCTTTCAATGGTCCAAAACATAAAACTGATAAAACCAATAATGTTAAAGCATAATAAACCGTTCCTAGTCCATCCTTTTCAGACTCATCTCTTTCCATTGATTTAATTAAATTAAATTTATAAGAAGCATAATTTACAAATACAAATATTATTGGTCCAATCATTGCCCAATATGGGCTATCAAAAAATACCATTGCAATTATCCACCAATTTGATAATACAATGTGAATATATTTTCTACTAGCTTCTTTTCCTGCTCTTTCAAACAATTTTGCAGAAGCTATTACAATTCCTATAAACACAAATGAAACTACTAATCCAAATACATTTCTCATCTTTTTTCATTCCTTTTAAAAATTTTATTTATCATAGCACAATCTATCATAGTTGTCAATCGAAAAAATATTTGTGAAATTTTCGTGAAATTTGAATATTTCAGGCTTTTTGTGGTATAATAAAAAATGCAGATTTAATTTTTTAAGAAAGGAGAATTCTATGTTATCATCTATGCAAACATCACAAGAAGCAAATAATCTTAATCTAGACACTTATCCTGGTATCTATCCATCTGAGTTAGTTCCAAATTTTATGAAAACTCTAGCAACTATCTTTATGGCTTTACCAGATGAGAGCCCTCAAAAAGAAGCAATTACTCGTTATATAGAGCTTTTGGGAAATTACTGTAATGTTTCTGATAAAGATTCTCCTCTTATTCGATATGCACTTCATTTTTGTGATGACTTAAAATCTTTTATTCAAAATACTGTTGATTTTAAATACCCGGAATATGATATTGAAATCACAGTTAAAGGAAGAATTAAAAGTCCTATTAGCGCATCGGACAAAATCAAAACTGAAATTACGCAATATCAACAAGAAGGAAAGGATTTAGAAACTCTTGTTATCAAAGATTTATTTGCATTTAGAATTATTGTAACTGTGAAAGATAAAAATGGAACTATCTTAGGTGATGACATTGCAATTCCAATTACTTATGATGTTGTAGAACAAGCAATTGAATATGCAAAGGCTTACGAAAATGTTCAAGTTAATAAGTCAAAGGCACGTTCTGATAAAGAAGCTCCTATTGTATTTAGCAATATAACATTGCCAGCTCAAAGAACTCCTTATATAGAAGAACACGAAGCTCTTGGTGATTTCAAGGATTATATAAAATATCCCAAAAGAGATTCTAATTATCAATCCGTACATAGCAAATTGCAGATCACACTCCCTACTTGTGATTTTCCTCTCTTAATCGAAATGCAAATTAGAACCTATGAGATGAATGAACATGCAGAACATGGTCCAGCTTCTCATTCTGTATATAAAAGCAGAAAAATAATTAGTTTCTCGAGAGTCCCTCAAGTATTTGAAGAGTCAGAAAATGGAACTTTAGAATTTATTCCTATGGACGAGGCATTTAAAGAATTTTACAGTATTTCTATTTCAGACCTTTACCCAGATTTAACTCTTAACATGCTTGAAGATTTATTCAAACATTCTGATGAAAACAATTTAGAATTAGATGAAAAATAAAAACTTTGGTAATTCGTTTGAAAATCGATTTTTACCAAAGTTTTTTTGTTTTTATAGTCTTTATTGTTTTATATTATAAAAAGCTTATATTTTCATTTTGAAGTAAATTTTTTATATATCCTTTTCCATTTTCTTTATTATAAACTTGAGCATTAATTTCATTGTTAAATAACCTTGTTTTTATTTTAGAAATATCATCCTCTTCTTCCAAATCAATAATCACTAGTTGCCTATAAGCATTCACTTTTTTCATTTGATAAAGTTCAATCATAAATTGCTCCAGATTCTTTTCTAATCCCTTAGCAAACATAACTATTTTCATATTATGAGATATTCTTTTATATGTAATTTCATTTGTAATATCTTGAATCAAGCTCAATAACCCATAAACAAAAATAACTATTCCAATCACTTGTAACACAAACATGTAAATCACATCTCCTATCGATATTAATAAAGAGGTATATATCATACCTCTTTTAATTTATATTATGTAAAATTTACAGTATTGGTTACTTAAATAAAAAATAACACTTATTTTATCACTTCACTTATTTTATAAGTGTCATTTTTTATTTTTAAATATACAAAACTAAATTAATTGAATAACAGCTATGTCTGCATTATCTCCACGTCTAGCTTCCATTTTTAAAATACGTGTATATCCACCATTACGTCCTTCATATTTTGGAGCGATTTCTGTGAATAATTTGTTCATTAAGTCAACACCCTCTACTTTGTTAACTTGAGTCATAATTTTTCTTCTAGCATTTAGTCTTGAAGGCATGTCTTTTTGTCTTTTCTCAGTTGTTTCTTCTTTAACAACTCTTAAATATTCTTTTCCATTTTTACTTGTTACTTTTTCAGTAACTTTTCTTCCTTTATTGTCAAGTTTTGCTTTCACAACTTTAACATCAACTTCTTCAAAGTTATCTTTTTCTTTAACTGCTAAACTAATAATAGAATCTGCGATAGCTTTTACTTCTTTAGCTCTAGCTTCAGTAGTAACAACTTTACCATTTAATATTAAATCAGTAGTTAAACATTTTAACATTGCTAATCTTTGATCAGTTGGTTTTCCTAGTTTTCTAGTACCTGCCACTTTATTCACCTCTTCTTAATATTTTCTTTATAATTAATCTTCGTCAGTTGTAAAACTTAAACCTAATGCGATTAATTTGTTAGTAACTTCATCAAGAGATTTCTTTCCTAAGTTTCTAACTTTCATCATATCTTCTTGAGATTTATTTGCTAAATCTTCAACTGTAGCAATACCTGCTCTCTTTAAACAGTTATAGCTTCTTACTGAAAGTTCAAGTTCTTCAATTGGCATCTCTAATACTTTTTCTTTCTTAGATTCTTCTTTCTCAACCATTACTTGAGTATTTTTTGCAGTTTCTGATAAATCAATAAATAACTCTAAATGTCCTACCATAACTTTTGCAGCTAAACTCAAAGCTTCAAATGGTTTTAAGCTTCCATCTGTCCAAACTTCAATTGTTAATTTATCATAATCTACCATTTGACCAACTCTAGTATTTTCAACTGTATAGTTTACTTTCTTTACTGGAGTAAATATTGAATCTATTGGTAATACATCAATTGGACTATTATCTTTCTTGTTCTTTTCAGCTACATTATAACCTCTACCACGGTTTACTGTCATTTCTAAATTTAAATCAGCTTCAGCTGATGCTGTTGCAATATGTAATTCTTTATTTAATATTTCAACAGTTCCGTCTGTTTGGATGTCAGCTGCAGTAATTTCTCCAGCACCTTTATGAACAATTCTAATAATTTTCTCTTCGTTATCTGAAACTTTTAATCTAACGCTTTTTAAATTTACTATTAACTCAGGGACATCTTCTACAATACCTTTTACTGTAGAAAATTCATGTAGTACGCCGTCTAATTTAATACTTGTAATAGCAGCACCTGGTAATGATGATAATAAAATTCTTCTCAAAGAATTTCCTATTGTCATACCATAACCACGCTCTAATGGTTCACATATGAATTTTGCATAATTCCTCTTATCGTCTGTCTCAGTACATACAATATTTGGTTTTTCAAATTCAATCATTTTTACCTCCTAATAGGTTCTTGACCCTTTAAAAATTTTTACATCTTACGTACAAATCCTAAGCGCGATATGATTTCTAGATAAGAAATCATATATTTCCTGAAATAAAATTTCTTTAAATAAATTTTATTTAGAATATAACTCAACTATTAAGTGTTCTTCTACTGGAATATCGATTTCTTCTCTAGCTGGCAATCTAACAACTTTACCAGATAAATTCTTTTCATCTAATTTTAACCAATCAGGTAGAGTTACTTTATTGTTCTCTAAATTCTCTTTAATGATTTTATTATCTCTTCTAATTTCTCTTACTGCAACAACATCACCTGGTTTAACTAAGTAAGAAGCAATATCAACTTTCTTTCCGTTAACTTCAATGTTTCCATGTGTTACTAATAATCTTGCTTGTGGTCTTGTTGTTCCAAAACCTAATCTAAATACTACATTGTCTAATCTACTTTCTAATATTTGAAGTAAATTTTCACCAGTAATACCTTTTTTACTGTTAGCCATTTCAAAATAGCCTCTAAATTGTTTTTCTAAAACGCCATAAACAAATTTTGCTTTTTGTTTTTCTTTTAATTGAAGACCATATTCGCTAACTTTTCTTCTACTATTATTAGGGTTTTTCTTACTTTTCTTGTTATATCCAAGATAAGTAGGATCAATTCCTAAACTTCTGCATCTTTTCAATACAGGATCTTTATATCTAGCCATTTTTTCAACCTTTCTTCGAAAGCTTTCAAAAATGTCTACCTACTGCGTAGGTTAGCCATTATTTACTCATTTCGATATTCTAAATTTCTTTTTAATATTCTTCTCTTTAAATAAGATAGTCGAGTGAAATTTGCTATGCAAATTTCCCACGAGAATTATACTCTTCTTCTTTTTGGTGGTCTACAACCATTATGTGGAATTGGAGTAACATCTTTAATCATTGTAATATCTAAACCTGCAGTTTGAAGTGCTCTAATTGCAGCTTCTCTTCCACTACCTGGTCCTTTTACAAATACTTCTACTGTTTTCATTCCATGTTCCATTGCAGTTTTAGCTGCTGTTTCAGCTGCTTGACCTGCTGCGAATGGAGTACTTTTTCTTGAACCTTTGAATCCTAATTCTCCAGCACTTGCCCAAGAAATTACATTTCCTTGTGTATCTGTGATTGACACGATTGTATTGTTAAAGCTAGAATGAATATGAGCAGAACCTTTATCAACATTTTTTCTCTCTCTTCTTCTAACGCCTGTTGTTTTCTTTGCGCTACTTGCCTTTGCCATTATTTAACTTCCTCCTTATAATATTGACAGAAAACTTTTTGTTTTCCTACACTATAAATTCTTTCTATTTTTTACTTTTACTTACTAATTTTCTTGGACCTTTTCTTGTACGAGCATTAGTCTTAGTTCTTTGTCCTCTTACTGGAAGACCTCTTCTATGTCTAATTCCTCTATAGCATCCAATCTCTGTAAGTCTTTTGATGTTTAAAGCAACTTCTCTTCTTAAGTCACCTTCAACTTTGTAACCGTCCATAGCTTTTCTAATTGCAGCTACTTCATCATCAGTTAAATCTTTTACTCTAGTATCTGGATTTACCCCAGCTTCTTTTAAGATTTTTTGAGATGTTGTTAATCCGATTCCATAGATATATGTTAATCCGATTTCAACTCTCTTTTCTCTAGGTAAATCAACACCTGCTAAACGAGCCATACTTTTTTACACCTCTTCCGTCTAATTTTTATAAAAATGTTGCTATATAAAGGTTCTTATAACTTCTTAACTTGGCTAGAATTAATCATTTATAATTCTTTATAGAGCTTGCCCTTTTAAGGCATAATATATAAACATAAATATGATATTTAGTCTTCTTAAATAGACTAACAGCCGCACATATTTATGTTGATATCAAAAAATAAATTACCCTTGTCTTTGTTTATGCTTAGGGTTTTCGCAAATTACTCTAATAACACCTTTTCTTTTGATAATTTTGCATTTGTCGCAAATTTTCTTTACTGATGGTCTTACTTTCATTTCACTATCTTCCTTTCTTTGTAATTATTTAGCTCTCCATGTAATACGACCTTTTGAAAGATCATATGGTGATAACTCTAATTTTACTTTATCTCCTGGTAGAATTTTAATATAATTCATTCTAAGTTTTCCTGAAATATGTGCTAATACTTGATGTCCGTTCTCTAATTCAACTTTAAATGTTGTATTTGGTAATGTTTCAACCACTCTACCTTCGACTTCAATAACACCTTCTTTTGCCAAAATATCTCCTCCTACCATTCAATATTTTTTAACTTTTTGACAATCAAATACTAGAGACAAGCAATACTTATCTCTAATTTTACGTCTTTTTTCTAGCAAAATGCTAGTATAGTATATAACATTTTTAACAAATTGTCAATATTTTTGGCTCTTTTTCTGTAATTAAAATTGTATTTTCATAGTGTGCAGCCATACTACCATCTTGTGTTGCAATTGTCCATCCGTCTTCTAGTTCCCAAATATCTGGATTTCCTTCAATTACCATAGGCTCAATACAAATTGTCATACCAGGCTCTAATCTTGGACCACGTCCTGCTTTTCCATAATTTGGAACACCTGGATCTTCATGCATTTCTTTTCCAATTCCATGTCCTTGAAATTCTCTAACAACACTATATCCTTGAGATTTTACATATTCACCAACAGCATGTGAAATGTCACCTACTCTAAATCCTTTTTTAGCAAATTTTAATCCTTCATAAAAAGCTTGTTTTGTAACAGCAACTAATCTTTCTGCTTCTTTTGTGCCTTTTCCTACAATATAAGTTCTTGCCATATCTCCATTATATCCATTTTTCAAAGCAACCATGTCAACAGAAACAATATCACCTTCTTTTAAAATTTGTTTCTTAGAAGGAATTCCATGGATAACGACATCATTAACAGAAATACAAGTATTAGCTGGAAAATCCGGAACACCTTTTACACCAGAAGGATACCCTTTTTCTGCTGAAACAGCTCCATATTTTTTCATTGTTTCTTCAGCAATCATATCTAAATCATAAGTGCTAATACCAGGTCTAATTGCTTCTTCAATAGCTTTATGTGTTAAAGCAACAACACGACCAGCTTCTTTCATAAATTCAATTTCTTTGCTTGATTTTATTGTAATCATTTTATTTCCCTTCTAAAGAGTGTCCCTTTTGTTCGCTTTTTGAACATTTAAGGAACGTCCCCTATTGTTCTTTCTTTAAATCAGCTAAAATTTCTTCTGAAGCTTCTTTTGCCAAATGATTAATTGATGTACTAATTACTTCAGTTCTTAAAACACCTTCATTTTTATAATATTCAACAAGTGGACTTGTTTTTTCTTCATATATTTGTAATCTTTTCTCAATTGCTTTAGGATCTTTATCATCTTCTCTTTGTACTAAAGCAGTTCCACAACTATCACAAATTCCTTCTACTTTTGGTTTATTTAGTTTTGTATTAAATGTAGCTTTACAATTTGGGCAAACTCTTCTTGTAATCATTCTATCTATAATTTCTTCATGAGGAGTTGTTAAATTAATTACTAAGTCTACCTTTTTATTAGCTTTTGCTAAAATTTCTTTTAAACTTTCTGCTTGTTCAATTGTTCTTGGAAAACCATCTAAAATTGCTCCCTCTTTGCAATCTTCTTCATTTAAACGATTTGCGACCATTGGAACAGTAATTGTATCTGGAACAAGTTCTCCTTTTGAAATAAATTTATCTGCTTCAATTCCCAATTCTGTTTTATTTTTAATATTCTCTCTAAAGATATCTCCTGTAGAGATTTGTGGAATTCCAAGTCCTGCTACCAAGTGGCCAGCAACTGTTCCTTTTCCTGTACCTTGCGCACCAAGCATTATTATTATCATTTTAAACCTCCTAAAACAATTATTCTTTATTATTTTTACTTATCATATAATAAATATAGTTTATTACATATCCAATTATAGTTATTGTCATTAAAACTGTTCCTATAGTAGTAATATAATATGAATCTGACATAACTACCTTATCATTACCTTCTCCGATGGTATGTACTGGAAATCTAGTTATACATATTCTACCAATTATAAATGCTATTACTAAAAGTAATATTACTATAAATAATCCTGTTTTTAATTGTTCTCCACTCATTTTTTTATTTTTTATCAAAATAAAATTTTTAACAACTATAATTAAATTTATTATAAGTATAAATAAATATAAAAAACTGATAATACCTTTAATCATTCGTATCCTCCATAAATTTACTATTTATCTTTAATAAATCATATCATAAATATTAATCTTTTCTTAATATAACTTAACAAAAACAAATAGCAATTTATGTATTAATAAAAACACTTTTAAGTGGCGCAAAGTATGCGCCACTTAAAATATAAATTTTTATTTCTCTAAAAATCCTTTGTAATGTCTCATTACTAATTGAGATTCTAGTTGTTGAACTGTTTCTAACGCAACACCAACAATAATAAGTATTGTTGTACCACCAAATGAAACATTTAAACCTGTAAATTTAAGCGCCATTGGTAAAATAGCTATAATTCCTAAGAATATAGAACCAAACCATGTTAATTTCATCAATACTGATGTTAAATAATCTGTTGTTGGTTTTCCAGCTCTAATACCTGGGATAAATCCACCGTTTTGTTTAATATTTTGTGATACTTCAGCTGGGTTAAATGTTGCTAATGTATAGAAGAATGTAAATCCTACTATTAATAGTAAGTATACAATCGCATTAGCTACTACATATCCCCATCCAACTGCTGAAGATGACGTTGCAATTGAGAATTTGTATAAACCTGCTAAGAATCCTGTTCCTCCAATTTTATTTGAAGCAAAAATACTAATTAACATTGCTGGGAATGTTAAGAATGATGATGCAAAGATAATTGGCATAACACCAGCCATTGCTAATTTCAATGGAATGTGTGTGCTTTGTCCACCATACATTTTTCTTCCAACAACCTTTTTAGCATATTGAACTGGAATTCTTCTTTCAGCACTTTGTACCCATACAACACCTGCAATTAAAACAACAGCTCCAATTAATAAAGCAATTGCTTTTGCTAAACCTGCAGTTTGGAAAGCTCCATTAACAATAATTAATCCATATAACATTGTTACAAATGATGGGAAACTAGAAATAATACCAACAAAGATAATCATTGAAATACCATTTCCAATTCCTTTATTTGTAATTGCTTCACCTAGCCACATTAAGATTGCTGTACCAGACATTAAACTGATAACAACCATGGCTCCAGTAAAGAATCCTGGGTTAATAAATATGTTTGAATAGCTTCTGCTATATGAAATATAAATTCCTAAGGCTTCAACTAATGCTAAAACAATTGTTAATAATTTTGTATATTTATTAACTTTTTGTTTTGCAACCTCTCCACCATCTTTAATCATTTTTTGAAGTGATGGAATAATCATACCTAACAATTGAATAACAATTGAAGATGTGATATATGGAGTTATACTCATTGCAAAAATTGATAATCTAGAGAAAGATCCTCCAGAGATAGTATCAATTAATCCAATGAAGCTTGCAGAAGTAGCAGCTTTCATTTGCTTTGCTAACTCTGTTGCATTAACTCCAGGTGCTGTTATGTAACAGCCAAATCTGAATATTACTATAAGTAATAATGTGTACCATAATCTTTTACGTATTTCTGGTGTTTTTATTGCATTTTTAATAGTTTGAAACAACTAAATCACCTCAATCTTTCCGCCTAAAGCTTGGATTTTTTCGCTGGCAGTTTTAGTGAATCTAGTAGCTTTTACATTTAATTTTTTCTCTAGTTTTCCAGATCCTAAAATAACTACGCCATCGTTTACTTTACCGATAATTCCTTCTGCTAATAAAGTTTCAGGAGTAACGTCAGTAGCTTCTGATTTATTTAACATGCTTAAAGTTACTTCTGTGTATGTTTTAGCGTTAAAGTTCTTGAATCCTCTTTTTGGTAATCTTCTATATAATGGTGTTTGACCACCTTCGAATCCACGTCTTACTCCTCCGCCTGTTCTAGACTTTTGTCCTTTTTGTCCTCTACCAGATGTTTTACCTAATCCAGAACCAATACCACGGCCAACTCTCTTCTTAGCTACTTTTTCACTTGATGCTGGTAAATTACTTAAATCCATTCTTGTAGCACCTCCTTCTATTATAAAAGCGCTCTTGCTTTTACTCTTAAATTATATTTTTTCGTTCATGCATTGTCAAGAAAATATTTTTATTTTTGTTATAAAATTTTCTCTAATTTCTATTATAATATTTCAGAAACTTTTTTGCCTCTTTTTTTAGCAACTTCCTCAATTGTTGACATTGATTTTAAAGCTTCGATTGTAGCATACACAACGTTTCTTGGATTATTTGTTCCAATAATTTTTGTTTTGATATCTCTATATCCTGCAAGTTCTAATACAGGTCTTACGCTACCACCAGCGATAACTCCAGATCCTTCTGGTCCTGGTTTTAACATTACGCTAGCGCTTCCAAATTTTCCAACATATTCATGAGGAATTGTTGTTCCCTTTAATGGAACTTCTATTAAATTCTTTTTAGCTTCTTCAATAGCTTTTTTGATTGCATCTGGAACTTCAGCTGCTTTTCCGTTTCCAACACCTACGTGTCCAGCTTCATCTCCAACTACAACAACAGCGCTAAATCTAAAAGTTCTACCACCTTTAACAACTTTAGCAACTCTATTGATAGCAACAACTTTCTCTTTTAATTCAACTGCTTTGTTTTCTTCCATTTGGACTAAATACCCTCCTTCTTACTAAAATTCTAATCCAGCCTCACGAGCTGCTTCAGCTAATTCTTTAACAACTCCGTGATAAATAAATCCGCCTCTATCATAAACAACATTTTTAATTTTCTTTTCTAAGGCTTTCTTTGCAACTAAAGTTCCTACTTCTTTAGCAGCTTCTTTATTTGCTTTCTTTGTTTTAATCTCTTTATCTAATGTTGAAACATAAACCAAAGTTTCTCCCTTAGTATCATCTATGATTTGAGCAATGATATTCTTATTTGTTCTGCAAACTGCAAGTCTTGGGCATTCAGCAGTTCCACTAATTTTTGTACGAACTCTTACATGACGTCTTTGACGTTCAGCTTTTCTATCTACTTTAGAAATCATTTTTATTCTCCTTTCTCATATTACCGGTCTATTTCTTACCAGCTTTACCTTCTTTACGTCTGATAGTTTCTTCAGCATACTTAATACCTTTACCTTTATAAACCTCTGGTGGTCTCTTTGTTCTGATAACAGCTGCTGTTTGACCAACTAATTCCTTATCAATACCTTTAACAATAATTTCGTTTTGACTTGGTACATCAAATGTAATTCCGGCTGGAGCTTCCATTTCAACTGGATGAGAATATCCAAGAGTAAGAACAATTCCTGTTCCTTTCTTTTGAACCCTGTATCCAATTCCGTTTATTTCTAATTTTCTTTCAAATTCCTTAACAGTTCCTTGAACCATGTTATTAACTAAAGTTCTAGTTAATCCATGTAAGCTTCTGTTTTTTGGATCATCATTTGGTCTTGTTACTTTAATTTCACCATCTTTAACTTCAACTTTGATTGGTTCTGTAACAACTCTTTCTAATGTTCCTTTAGGTCCTTTTACAGTAATTTTTTGTCCATCAACTTTAACTTCTACACCTGCAGGAACAGTAATAGGTTTATTTCCTATTCTTGACATTGTCAATTCCTCCTAATTATATATTTGGTTGATTACACACTAATTCGTGTCTTTTGCCATATCCTAATTTTTAGATATTTTCTAATTAATATCTAATTGCTAGCTTACCATACATAAGCTAAAACTTCGCCACCTACTCCTAATTCTCTAGCTTTTTTATCTGTCATAATTCCTTTTGATGTAGAAATTAATGCAGTTCCTAAGCCATTTAATACTCTAGGAAGTTCATCTTTTTGAGCATATATTCTTAAACCTGGTTTGCTAATTCTTCTTAAACCAGCGATTACTTTATTTCCTTTTTCATCATATTTTAAAGTAATTCTTAAAATACCTTGAACTCCATCATCAATTTCATCAAATGCTTTGATATATCCTTCTTCAAGTAATACATCAGCAATTGCTTTTTTCATTTTTGATGCTGGAACATCAACAGTTTTAAATTTAGCATTGTTAGCATTTCTAATTCTTGTTAACATATCTGCTATTGGATCTGTAATATTCACTGTTTTCTATCCTCCTTATCTTTTATTCTTCCTCATTCCTACCATGAAGCTTTCTTTACTCCTGGAATTTCACCTTTATGAGCTAATTCTCTGAAGCATACACGGCAGATTCCATATTTTCTAATATAAGCGTGAGGTCTTCCGCAAATTTTGCATCTATTGTATTCTCTAGTTGCATATTTTTGTGGTCTTGCTTGTTTAACTTTTAATGATTTCTTTGCCATAATTTCTCCTTTCTTAACTTCTAAAAGGCATTCCTAATAAAGTAAGCAATTCTTTTGCTTCTTCATCAGATTTAGCTGTAGTTACGAATATAATATCCATACCTCTTAATTTGTCTACTTTGTCATATTCAATCTCAGGGAAGATTAATTGTTCTTTTAATCCCATTGAATAATTTCCTCTACCATCAAATGAGTTTCCAGAAACTCCTCTAAAATCTCTTACTCTAGGTAATGCTACATTAAATAATTTGTAAGCAAAATCATACATTTTTCCAGATCTTAATGTAACTTTGCATCCAACTTTTACACCTTCTCTTAATTTAAAAGCTGCAATAGATTTTTTTGCTGTTGTTACAACTGGTTTTTGTCCTGTAATGATGCTTAAATCATTCATTGCATTATCTAATGATTTTGGATTATCTTTTATATCTCCTAAGCCAATGTTAATAACTATTTTTTCTAACTTTGGAACTTCCATAATTGAAGAATAGTTGAATTTTTTCATTAGCGCTGGAACAACTTCTTTCTCATATTGTTCTCTAAGTACTTCCATTTTACTTGCGATTCTCCTTTCTTAAAATCTATTTAATTTTTGCACCGCATTTTTTACATACACGAACTTTTTCATCTTTTTCCATTATATATCCTATTTTAACTGGTTTTTTGCATTTTGGACATACAACGTTTACTTTACTGCTATAGATAGCACATTCAGCTGGAATAATTCCGCCTTCTTCACCTTGTTTTCTAGGTTTAATGTGTTTTTTTCTAACATTAATTCCTTTTACGATAACTTTATCTTTCTTAGGGATAACTTCAAGAACTTCTCCTCTTTTACCTCTATCATTTCCAGATAAAACTTCAACTGTATCGCCTTTTTTTATTTTCATCTTAATTTTTCACCTCTTTCGGTTTTTATTATCTCAAAATTATAATACTTCTGGAGCTAATGATAAAATTTTCATATAATTTTTCTCTCTTAACTCTCTAGCTACTGGTCCAAATATACGAGTTCCTTTTGGTGTTCCATCTTCGCGGATGATAACAGCTGCATTTTCATCAAATTTAACATAAGAACCATCTGCACGTCTAGCGCCTTTTTTAGTTCTTACAACAACTGCTTTAACAACTTCACCCTTTTTAACAACTCCACCAGGTGTCGCATCTTTAACAGAAGCCATTATTACATCGCCTATTTCAGCATATTTTCTATATGATCCACCTAAGCATCTAATACACATAATTTCTTTAGCACCTGTATTGTCAGCTACTTTTAATCTTGTTTGTTGTTGTACCATACTGGCCTACCTTCCTTTCTTCAAATACTATATCTATCTAAGATATTTTGTATTGTTATTTATATTTCTTTAATAATCAGGTTAGATGTTGGATGTTAAGTATTAGAAATATTCTTCTAATTTCTAACCTCTAATCTCTGACTTCTATTTTATTACTGCTTTTTCAACTACTTCAACAACTCTCCATCTCTTATCTTTAGATAATGGTCTTGTTTCCATAACTTTAACAGTATCTCCTACTTTACAGCTATTCTCTTCATCATGAGCTTTTAATTTATATGTTCTTTTCACTGTCTTCTTATAAATAGGATGTTTAACTCTTGTTTCAACAGCTACAACTATTGTTTTATCCATTTTATCAGATACAACAGTTCCAACCATTGTTTTACGAAGATTTCTCTCGTTATTCTCCATTAGGATTTTCCTCCTTATTTTATTTTACTATATTTGCTAAAAGCAATTCCTTTATTTTGGTGTTTAATAACGAGCGATTTTGCTCTGCAAAATCTCACGTTCCACCACTATTTTCCTGCTAACTCACGTTGTCTTAAAATTGTTTTTGCTCTTGCTATATTTTTCTTAACTTCTCTCACCTTTATCTTGTTGTCAGCTCCACCAGTAGCTCCGTTAAATCTTAATTTAAAAAGCTCTGATTTTAATTCTACTAACTCTTTTTCTAAATCAGGTGAAGACATCTCGTTTAATCTTTTACTATTCTTCAACTTGATCACCACCTACATCAGATTCTCTTTTTACGAATTTTGCTTGAACTGGTAATTTTTGAGCAGCTAGTCTTAAAGCTTCTCTAGCAACATCTTCGCTAACGCCTTCAATTTCAAACATAACTCTTCCTGGTTTTACAACTGCAACCCAATATTCTGGAGCACCTTTACCTTTACCCATACGAGTTTCAGCTGGTTTTTTAGTGATTGGTTTGTCTGGGAAAATTTTAATCCAAACTTTACCACCTCTTTTAATGTATCTAGTCATTGCAACTCTGGCTGCTTCAATTTGATTTGATTTAATCCATCCAGCAGTTGTTGCTTGAAGTCCGAATTCGCCTTCGTTTACTTTATTTCCACGAGTAGCGTATCCTCTATTTCTACCTTTTTGCATTTTTCTATATTTTGTTCTTTTTGGCATTACTGGCATTATTCGTTACCTCCTTTTGCTTCTTTTCTAGCAGGAAGAACCTCACCTTTATAAATCCAAACTTTAACACCAACTTTTCCATAAGTTGTATCAGCTTCATAGAATCCATAATCTATATC
Source organism: Clostridia bacterium (assembly GCA_017477355.1). GTDB lineage: Bacteria > Bacillota > Clostridia > TANB77 > CAG-508 > Scatovivens. Next base: position 19,042 of record JAFUWA010000019.1, on the reverse strand, counting down.
AGCTCTAATTGTTTGTAATGGAATAGTTCCATCTTTATAAAATTCTGTTCTAGCCATATCTGCTCCACCAAGACGTCCTGATACAGCAGTTTTAATTCCTAATGCTCCAGCTTTCATAGCCTTTTGCATACATTGTTTCATTGCTCTTCTGAATGAAACTCTCTTCTCCAATTGTCCAGCGATATTTTCAGCAACTAATTGTGCATCAATATCAACATTTTTAACTTCAACGATATTTAAGTTAACTTTTTTGCTAATCATTTTCTCTAAATCAGCTCTTAATGTTTCAGCAAAGTTTCCACCTTTTCCGATAACTAATCCTGGTTTTGCTGTATAAACATTAATTTTAACAAATTTTGCAGTTCTTTCAATTTCAATTCTTGAAATACCACTTGCAAATAATTTTGATTTTACATATTTACGGATTTTATAATCTTCAACTAGGTAATCACTATAGTCTTTGCTGTTTGCATACCATTTTGAATCCCAATCTCTTATAACACCGACTCTTAATCCGTTTGGATGTACTTTTTGTCCCATGATATCCTCCTTCTAAATTTTACTATTTAGCTTCTCTTAAAACTATAGTAATATGACTTGTTCTTTTTCTAATTCTAACAGCGCGTCCTTTAGCAGCTGGTCTAATTCTTTTTAATGTTGGTCCTTGGTTAGCATAAATTTCACTAACTACAAGATCTTTTCTATTCATAAAGTGATTGTTTTCAGCGTTTGCAATTGCAGATTTTAATAATTTCTCTAAAACTTCGCTTGATGCTTTAGGAGCAAATTTTACAATTGCTAAAGCTTCTTCAGCACTTTTTCCTCTTAATAAATCTGCTACAATTTTCACTTTTCTAGCTGAAATTCTAGCATATTTAAGAGTTGCTCTAGCTTCTGGTACTGTAACTTTCTCTTCCACTTTTATGTCCTCCTTAATTTATTTTCTATTTTGTTGTTTTATCTCCTGAATGTCCTTTAAATGTTCTTGTTGGAGCAAATTCTCCTAATTTATGTCCAATCATTTCTTCTGTTACATATACAGGAACATGTTTTCTTCCATCATGAACAGCTATTGTATGTCCAACAAATTGTGGATATATTGTAGATGCTCTTGACCATGTTTTTAAAACTTCTTTTTTACCATTTTCGTTCATAGCTTCAATTCTCTTTAAAAGCTTTTCTGATACGAAAGGTTTTTTCTTACTAGATCTTGACATAATTTACTCCTTTCCTATTTTCTTCTCTTTACGATGAATTTGTTTGATTGTTTTTTCTTATCTCTTGTCTTATATCCTAATGCTGGTTTACCCCAAGGAGTTAATGGTCCTGCGTGTCCAACTGGAGCTTTACCTTCACCACCACCATGAGGGTGATCGTTAGGGTTCATTGCAGATCCTCTAACTGTTGGTCTAATTCCCATATGTCTTTTTCTACCAGCTTTTCCTAATTTGATGTTTTCATGATCTGAGTTTCCAATTGTTCCGATTGTAGCTCTACATCTAACAGATACTAATCTCATTTCTCCTGATGGAAGTCTTACGTGAGCATAATCTCCTTCTTTAGCCATCAATTGAGCTTCTTGACCAGCTGATCTTACTAATTTTCCACCTTGTCCTGGATTTAACTCAATATTATGAATTAAAGTACCTACTGGAATGTTTGCGATTGGTAAGCAGTTTCCTACTTTAATATCAACATTTTCTCCAGATATTACTTTATCTCCATCTGTTAATCCACTTGGTGCTAAAATATAACTTAATGTTTCATCTTCATATTTGATTAAAGCGATATTTGCACTTCTGTTTGGATCGTATTCGATACCAACAACAACTGCTTCCATATCATCTTTTTGTCTTTTAAAATCAATTCTTCTATATTTTTGTCTGTTTCCGCCACCTTGATGTCTAACTGTAATTCTACCATAAGAATTTCTTCCTGCATTCTTTTTCTTTGTTTCTAACAAAGATTTTTCAGGAGTTTTCTTTGTAACTTCTTCAAATGTAGAACCAGTCATATTTCTTCTTGATGGTGTATATGGTCTATAACTTCTAATTCCCATTTTAAAATTCTCTCCTTTTCTTACTTCGCAGATTTTTTCCTGCTCTGCTACAGATATTTTTTCTTATCCTAGTTAATTCTAGATATTTTATTTTTAGTTCGAATTAGAATTATTATATTGCTAGGCGCCGCAAGCTGATTATTTCATGAGGCGTACTAAAAGTACGTCGATTGAAAAATCGATGAGCAGCAACAACACAAGATAATGATTCTAATTTGAACGTCCTATACTGAGAAGCCTTCGATTGAATCCTTATACTTCTTAGAAGCTTTTGCCTCTTTTCCACCTTTACCAATGTAAGTTTTTTGAGAAGCCTCTGTATCAATTGTTACAATTGCTTTTTTCCAATCTGAAGTTTTTCCTTGATGAACACCAACTCTTCTTTGTTTTCCTCTCATTGAGATTGTATTTACATCTAATACTTTTACTTCAAATAATTTTTCAACTGCATTTTTAATATCAATCTTAGTTGCTTTTTTGTTAACGCGGAATGTGTATTTTCCTTCAGCAATTCTCATACTAGCTTCCTCAGTAATAATTGGAGCAATTATTATATCTTCTGCTACCATTATGCATACACCTCCTCTAATTTCTTTACAGTCTCAACTGTTAAAACTAAGTTTTTATATTTTAATAAATCAAATACATTTATTGTAGAAATTGAAATTGTTCTAACATTTTCAATATTTCTAGCAGATCTTTGTATTATTTCATTTTTCTCAGGAACCATGATTAATGTTTTTCCTTCAACTTTTAAGTTATTTAGTGCATCTGCTACTTGTTTTGTTTTAATTTCTTTGAAATCAAATTTATCGACTACTATCAATGAATTCTCTAATACTTTAGCGCTTAATAAACTTTTAATTGCTAATTGCTTTTCTTTCTTATTTACTCTGTATTTATATGAACGAGGTTTTGGTCCCAAAGCAATACCACCTTTAATCCATTGTGGTGCTCTAATAGATCCTTGTCTAGCACGACCTGTTCCTTTTTGTCTCCAAGGCTTCTTTCCACCGCCTCTAACTTCACTTCTTGTTTTTGTACTTTGTGTTCCTTGTCTTTGATTAGCTAAATAATTAACTAACACACTGTGAACAACTGCTTCATTTGGTTTAATTCCAAATACTTCTTCTTTTAATTCCATTGATTTTAATTTTTTTCCATCAACAGCATAGATATCTATTTTAGGCATCTCGCAAGTCTCCTCCTTTCCTAGTTCATAGCCTTAACGCTATTTCTGATTTTTAATATTGAACCTTTATTTCCTGGTACACTACCTTTAACTAAGATAACGTTTTTGTCTAAATCAACAGCTACGACTTTCAAATTTTGAATTGTAACTGTTTCAACTCCCATATGTCCCGGTAATTTTTTACCTTTGAAAACTCTACCTGGAGTTGAAGTAGATCCCATTGAACCAGGTCTACGGTGATACATAGAACCATGTCCCATAGGTCCTCTTGATTGTCCATGACGTTTAATAACACCTTGGAAACCATGTCCTTTAGATGTACCTTGAATATCAACTACGTCTCCAGCAGCAAAGCTATCTACTTTAATAACATCTCCTACTTTAACGCTTGATAAATCTTCTACTCTAAATTCTCTTAAATGTTTTTGAGCACTAACACTTGCTTTTTTGAAGTGTCCCATTTCTGGTTTGTTAACTTTATGCTCTTTTACTTCGCCAAATCCTAATTGAATAGCATTGTATCCATCTGTTTCTACAGATTTAACTTGAACTACATTACAAGGACCAGCTTCTATAACTGTTACTGGAACAACTGCACCTTTTTCATCAAAAATTTGAGTCATTCCAACTTTTCTTCCTATAATTGTCTTACTCATTTTCTTTCTCCTTACTATTGGCTGTATATACAGCTTGGTTTTTTCTTCCTATTATATACCTCAAGGAATATTGGTTTTAAACGAAATTATAATTTAATTTCAATATCAACACCAGCTGGTAACTCTAATTTCATTAAGCTGTCAGTTGTTTTTTGTGTTGGGTAAAGAATATCAATAACTCTTTTATGTGTTCTCATTTCAAATTGCTCTCTAGAATCTTTGTGTTTGTGTGGAGAACGTAATATTGTTACGATTTCCTTTTCTGTAGGTAATGGAATTGGACCTGAAACTTTAGCTCCAGTTTTCTTAGCAGTATCTACTATCTTTTCAGCAGACTGATCTAAAACAACATAATCATAAGCTTTTAGTCTAATTCTAATTTTGCCGTTTCCTACTACTGTTTTTGATGTTGCCATTTTTTAATCCTCCTTAAAATAATATTTTTTTAATGGCAAACAATAAGCTGTTAACGTTTCCTAGTGTTTCATATAACACCATTATAAAATCCAAGATTTTCTTTAGTATTTGGGAAAGTGAGCAACCACCTCCATAAACAATATTAAAGTTTTTCCTGGATAAATTTAATTTTTGTTAATCAAACTTATCGCCCGGTCTAAGCCAAGACATACTCCATAGGAGTTCCCTCCATCCCCTGTATACTCAAGGTTGTAGCCACATCCTACTTCATCGCTTTATCTTACGCAAGTCCTATTATACTACGGAAATAAGGCAATGTCAATACTTTTTTGCTATTTTTTACATTTATATTACATATAAAATAAGAACTGCTATATAGTAATTTTTAAAGTCGATTTCGGGCGCTCCCGCTACATTTTTCTAAATGTAAATTGAATTATAAAATTGAAATCGAAAGTAAACTTTCTATTCAATATTTATGATTCAATTTACAAAAAAATATATCCTTATCTCACTTAAAAATTCTATATAACAGTTTTCTATCAATTATAATATAAAATGTAATAAAATTACAAAATAATCTCTGGCTTATATTCTTGTAGCCAAAGCTCTACTTGAATTAAATATGCCATAAGTTGAGGCCCTGTCATTAACTGCCCAAACCAAGGTCTTGTAAATGCTTTACCATCTGTTTCTAGTATTTCTCTAATATATTTTTCATTTAATAAACTAGTAATTTTATTTTCTTTATTATCTATAATCTGTTTTAATCCCTGTTTTACCTTTTCTAAGTAATTTGGATTATGTGTTTTAGGATATGGGCTTTTCTTTCTATGAACAATTTCTTCTGGTAAATATCCTTCAAATGCTTTTCTTAAAAGTCCCTTTTCTCTTCCTTTATACGCCTTCATCTCCCATGGAATATTCCATGCATATTCCATTACCCTATAATCGCAAAACGGAACCCTTACTTCAATTCCTGCCAACCTTGCCATTCTATCTGTTCTATCTAATAGCGTTATCATAAACCAATTCAAAGTTAAATAGATTAGTTTTCTATGAATTTTAGTCTCATTACTATCTGTATCTAAAAATTCTACTTTAGCTAAACTTTTTTCGTATTCATTTTGAATATAGTCATTTAAATTAATCTTTTTTCCTATGTCTTCATTTAATATTTTTTGTCTTTCATCTATTGCAAGAGACCACGGAAAAGTATTACTTGAAAGGGCATCTTCTCTAAAATACCATGGATATCCACCAAATATTTCATCAGAGCACTCTCCGAGCTAAGACAACTTTATTTCCAGTTTGGGCAATCTTTTCAAAAAATAATAAATAAGAAGAATCTACATCTGCCATTCCTGGAAAATCTCTAGCCATCATGGCTTGCTTTAAGCTTTCATATAATTCTGGTGTGTCAAGAACAATCTTACTGTGCTCTGTTCCTAACTTTTCTACCATCATTTTAATATATTCCATGTCTAAATTGGGCTGAAAATCATTTTTAACAAAGTTTTTTTCTTGATCTAAATAATCAACAGAAAATGTTTTTAATTTTCTTCCATTTCTTTGATAAATTTCATTAGCAATTGCTGTTACAATACTAGAATCTAACCCTCCCGATAAAGAACTAGATATTTGCGGAGTTGTCGTTGTTTGCAATTTCACAGAATCAAACATCAAATCTCTTATTTTCTCACAGGTCGTTTCCAAATCATCTGTATGATACTTTGTCTCTAACTTCCAATATTCTTTCTTATATAATATATCTGGATTTAAAATAATAAAATGAGCAGGCTCTAGTTCCAAAACATCTTTAAATGGAGTTTTTCCTGGAGAGTGTGCTGGACCAACTCCAAGTAGCTCGTTTATTCCGAGTACTATTCAGTTGTGCTTTTATTTCTGAATGTTTTAATATATCTTTAATACTAGAAGCAAATATAAAACTTCCATCTTTCATTGCATAGTAAAATGGTTCTAATCCAAATCGGTCTCTTACTGCAAACAATTCCTTTTCTCTTTCATTCCAAATAACAAAGCTATATGCCCCATTTAACCTTTCTATCGCTTCTTTTCCCAATACAATATATAATTTTAATACAATCTCTATTTCTAATCCACTTTCTAATTCTATATTTTTTCTTGCCAACAATTCTTTTAATTCATTTCGATTATAAATATGACCACTAAAAATAATTGTATATACGTTATTCTGAAATTGATAACTTAACGTTTTCTTTTCATTTGTTGAAATCACTTCAAAAATTTTATTTTTTTTAAAATTAACAATCCCGTGCATACAAAAACCTCCTACATACCATATAAAATATAGTATGCAGGAGGTTAAAATTTGATACCTAATTAACTAGATTTCAACATATCCACCTATCATTTTGCTTTTCTTTACGCCATTTACATAGCTACGTCCACCGTTTAAAACAACTTGATCGCCTTCTTCTAAAATTCCTTTTGTCTTTAATTTTTCAATTCCAACTTCAACTGTTTTATCAATAGACTCTTGTGCATCAACATAAATTGGAGTTACATTCCAAGCTAATCCTAATTGACGGAATGTTCTTTTATTATCTGTGATTGCTAAAATTGGACAAGCAGCTCCCATTCCAGAAATTCTTCTAGCAGTATCTCCAGTATGAGTATAACATACAATTGCATCAGCTTTTGTAGTTTTAGCAATGATACAAGTTGAATATGCAATATTATCTTCTAAAGAATTTAATTCGATTTTGAATTTCTCATCAAATCTTTCCCAATATTTAATTTCTGGTTCTACTCTTCTTGCAATTTTATCCATTGCTTTAACACATTCTAATGGATATTTTCCCATTGCACATTCTCCAGAAAGCATAACAGCACTAGTTCTATCATAAATAGCATTTGCAACATCAGAAGCTTCAGCACGAGTTGGTAATGGATTACTCATCATTGACTCTAACATTTGAGTAGCTGTAATTGCAGGTTTTCCAGCTTTATTGCAAAGTTTAATAAATTTCTTTTGCATAACTGGTGGTTCTGTAAAATCTGTTTCCGTAGCCATATCACCACGAGCAATCATTTGAGCATCTGCAACACGAGCAATATCTTCCATATTTGATAATCCCTCAACGTTTTCAACTTTTGTGATTATCTTAATATCTTTTCCACCATTTTCATCTAATACTTTTCTTACTTGAGCAATATCATCTAAGTTTCTAGCAAATGAAATAGCAACATAATCATATTCATGTTCACAAGCTGTTTTTAAATCTGCAATATCTTTTTCTGCTAAAGCAGGTAATCTAATAACTGTTCCTGGTAAGTTCATTGTTTTTCTACTTCCTAAAGGATTTCCATGAACTACTGTACAAACAATATCTTTATCAACGATTTCATCAACTCTTAATTCAATTGCACCATCATCAATTAAAATTTTTGTTCCAGGAGCTACATCCTTATATAACTCTTTATATGAAACAGAAACTTTTTCTTCATTTCCTACAATGTCTTCATTTACTAATGTAAATTTTTGGCCATCTTCAATTTTGATTTTTTCATTTTTTCCAGTATATAACATACCAGTTCTAATTTCTGGACCTTTCATATCAAGAATCATTGGAACTGGTAAATCTTTTTCCTCTCTGATTCTAATAATCTCATTTGTTTTCCATTCTTGTTCATCATAGCTTCCATGAGAATAATTGATTCTGCAAACATTTAGTCCAGCATCAAATAAATCTTCCAAAATTGTTTCGCTAGATGGTCCGATTGTACCTACGATTTTTGTTTTTCTTAAATACTCTTTCATTTTACTTATCCCTTTCTTAGACTTTTAACTATACCCAAAAAATAATCCCCTAAGGGATCATTTTTTTATAAACCATATTTTTGTCTAAATTTATTTTGAATTCGAGTGATTTTTTTCAAAAATCCCACGAATTCACTGATAAATTTTTTTGATATTTCTATAGTCCATATTTTTGTCTAAATTTATCAGCTCTTCCACCGGTTGTATGTTGTTGTAAGCTTCCTGTCCAGAATGGATGGCACTTTGAACAAATATCAACTTTTATATCCTGTTTTGTAGAATTTGTTTCCATAACATTTCCACATGATGCACATGTAATAGTTGTAGCACCATAATTTGGATGTAGTCCTTCTTTCATTTTATATTTCCCTCCTTTTTTGTATCAAACAGAACTTATCTGTTTGGCAAAATACTTTATTAACTAATTATTTTCCCTCATCAACAACAGAAGTATTTCTATCGTCTTCAGAGAATTTTATTGCTTCCTCTCCGCGTACAGCATCAAGTTCTGCCTTCAAATTTGTTCTATGTACTAACTTATAAGTTACATTAAAAAGAATTGCAATTACACAAATTGCTAATGCTATTTTTTTCCACCATTTCGCTAGCATAGTCTTACCTCCTTTTAGGCAAAATACAATACACTTTAATATTATACAACTTTTTTCAAGTTTGTCAATCATTTTTAAGAAAATATATGAAATATTTACATTTCCAACTTATAAAAAGCTTTTTTACCTTTTTTCAAAATTGCATAACTATCTTTAAAATCTTTCTCAGATAATTTGTATTGCACATCTTCTACCTTTTCATCATTTAATGTAATACCACCACCAGCAATTAATTGCTTTGCCTGTCCTTTAGATGGAGCAAATCCAACTAAAACAATTGCATCTAAAATTCCCATATTTGGGTCTTCTAATTTAACTGTTGGCATATTATCTAAACTTCCACCATTTCCAAATAAAGCGTCTGCTGCTTCCTCTGCTTTTTTAGCTTCCTCTTCTCCATGAATTAATTTAGTAATTTCAAAAGCTGCAATTTTCATAGCTTCATTAATTTTTTCATCTTTCAAATTAGATAATCTGTCTACTTCTTCATCTGGTAAGAAAGTTAATAAGCTTAATACCTTCCTTACTTCTGTATCACCAATATTTCTCCAGTATTGGTAAAACTCGTATGGAGAAGTTCTTTCTGGATTTAGCCATAATGCACCTTTTGCTGTTTTTCCCATTTTTCTTCCATCTGCGGTCGTTAATAGTTTAAATGTTAAACCATAAGAATCTTCTGCTCCTATTTTTCTAATTAAATCAACTCCTCCAATGATATTTGACCATTGATCATTTCCACCAATCTGAAGCTTGCATCCATATTTATCATGTAAATATAAGAAGTCATAGCTTTGTAATAGCAAATATCCCATTTCGAAAAAAGTTAATCCTTCTCCCAATCTGTTTTTATAACATTCCTGAGCAAGCATTGTACTTACTGTAAATTTACTTCCAATTTCTCTCATAAAATCAATATATTTTAAATCCAACAACCAATCCTTATTGTTAACAATGATTGCTGCATTTTCTCCTTCAAAAGAAACAAATCTTTCCGCTTGTTTTCTGATTGCTTCAACATTTTCATCTAATTGTTCTCTTGTTAACATTTGTCTCATATCTGTTCTTCCAGAAGGATCCCCAATTGCTGCCGTTCCACCACCCATTAAAATGATAGGTCTGTGACCTGCTTTTTGAAGACGACTTGCTACCATTAAAGCAACAAAATGTCCAATATGCATACTATTTGCAGTTGGATCAATTCCAATATAGAAACTTACACTTCCTTTTTGAAATTCTTCTTTTAATTCTTCTTTATGCGTTAATTGCTCGATATATCCTCTTTTTTCTAATTCTTCTATAATATCCATTTTTCTCTCCTTATTCCAACAAAAAAGTCTAAGTTTACAAAAACTTAGACTTTTACATTCATTTTATTCCTAAACTTTTGCAACTACTTTCTTTTTGCCTATATTATTGTCCTCGCTTAAAGTTTCTGGAATATATACACCTTCAAATTCCTCATTTAGAATTAATCTATTTAAGTTTTTCATTGTAATTCCTGTGTCATTTGAAATATCCCCTAAACTTACTTTACCAGCAACATAACCGTAGCTAAAATAGTTTTTTAGTTTTCCAATATCTTTGTTATCCTTAGCAATGCAGTTATTGCAAACTTCGTTAATTGTTTCAAAAAATTGTCCACAACGAGCACATCTTTTTATTTCCATAATATAGACCTCCTAAAGCACGTTTTTATTACATAACTATTTTATCACATATTTCTCAAAAAAGAAATAGTTTTTTACAATTTTTTTAATGTATCATATGTTCTGTTGAAACAAACATCACAATAATCAAAACTAATGATATGATAAATGTATAATTTCTTAACAAATACTTACAATCTTGATTAATTTTCCAATCTTCTTTTTTCAAATTTGGAATATTTTTGATTATTAAAATTACTCCAACGATTGCAATTGCAATAAATGTATTAAACATAAATTTATATATGATAGAATTCTCACCATAAATCATTCCGATGCAAGCTGCCACATTATTCAAGAAATGAAGTAAAACAGTATACTTAATTGTTCCAGTCTTAACAACAATCACTCCAAAAACAATTCCTAATAAACAAGCAAATATTCCTTGACTTAAATTCATGTGATAAATTCCAAATAATATAGCAGAAAATAATATTGCAAATAAATTTCCATATTTTTTCGAAGCATTTAAAATCCATTTTCTAAAGAATAGTTCTTCAAAAATTGCTGGAACTAAGGCCATTCCTAAAACAAATATTGTTATTCCCCAGAATGTTTTTTGTGGTACAAGTCCAATGGCTTCCATAATACCACCATCTATTCCTAGCTTTGGTAACAACCACATTGTCAATGCTTGCACTATCACAATGAATGCAATTCCTATAAAGATTACTTCAAACTTTTGGAATCCTGTCAGTTTTTTTTCTTCTTCAATTTTGTCTGTTGAATAAGCTTTCATAAATAAACTTGATAATCCTAAAGCAATCATTAAAATTAATGAATTTTCAATCACTAAAATTGTTGTTGGTTCCAATTTTCCATTCAAATAGGTTGGAAGTGTAAATCCAAAAACCAATGCACATATCGTTTGTAATACAACAAATAACATCATTGCCATTCCAACAGAAAATGCAAACTTTTTAGCTTTACTTTTTCTTAAATCTAAATCTTGTCTTTCCCTTAAAGAAAGCTCTTCTTTCTTTTCTTTTCTCGCAATATTAAATAATCCAACTTTCTTTTTAGAAGTATAATCTAACACACCATTCTTAAATACTTTTGCACAAATATTAAATACAAATGGAATAGAAATAATCAATACAATAAAAGATATAATCACTTGCGCCGTTGTTGCCTGTCCTATTATCATCATAGATGGTACAAAAAATGTTGATACAATTGGAATACAAGAGATAATATACATGAATGTTGTTACCTTTGTATATGGATCAATTAATCCATTACTTAAAATATATAATGCAACAACAACTAATACTAGTAGCATTGTTGTATTACCAGCTTCAGCAATACTTGTTGTTTTACTTGATAACGCTGCTTGGATTAAAGTAGTTAAAAATACAGTAAAAATTAAATATCCAATTGTTGCTAAAATATAACTAATAATACTTTTATCTAATTGTCCAACAATAGATGTTGACGCTACACTAATTGGATTTCCTGTAACAAATAGACTACCTATCATATTTCCAATCATATAATAAATTATTGTATAAATTAACTGAATAATAATTGTAATTGTTGAACTCAATACTTTTGCAAGTAAGTACTCTTTTGCAGAAACACTAGTTAAAACATATTCAATTGACTTAGAAACTTTTTCATTTGCAACTTCATTTGCAATTCTTCCTAAAACAATCAACAAGCACATATACATTACAACTGTTGCAATTAACTTAATCATCTGTTTTGTCTCAGAATTATTAGCATCTACACCAAGCATTTCTCTTTTTAATTTTAAACCTTCATTTAAAACTTCTAATTCATCTACAGTAACCCCATGATTATTAGCAAATATTTGACTTCTTGTCTCAACTAATGTTTCTATTAACTTATCATAAATTGCTCCATCTACCGCTTCTTTTGAAACAATTTTTACACTAATTACCTTTTTACTATCAGAAGCAACTTCAACCAAAAGCAAATCATCTTTTGGCATATTCTCTTTTGAGTAATTATTTTCTTCTACTCTTTCAACTTTAATATTCTTCTCTTCTTTAAAAGCTTCTTCAATATCATTAAAAGCTAAATCTTCTTTGTCCAAAACTTGAATTGTAAATTCTTCTTGAGGAAGAATTCCAATATTATGTTCATCTAAATATTTAGAAATATTTGACCAGTTTGTTGCGATTAAAATACAAATAAATGTTAATACATTTAGAATCACAAACCATTTATTTTGAATACTTTTTTCAACATCAAATTTAACGATTTCTTTTACTTTTCTTACATTCATAATTGGCTTCTCCTATCTTATTCGTTACCGCTTGCTGCATGAATAAATATATCATTAACACTATTATTTGTTTTTCCATTTATTTCATAAGTTTGGATAATTTCTTGTAAGTTTCCTTGTAAAACTGTTTTTCCTTCGTTTAAAATAATTAACTCATCACAAAGCTCTTCCACATGATCCATTCTATGAGAAGAAAAGATAATCGTTTTTCCAGCCGCTTTTAATTCTAAAATACATTTTTTCAATTCTTCAACACTAATTGGATCAAGTCCAGAAAATGGTTCGTCTAATATTAAAAACTCTGGATTATGAAGATTTGAAACAATAAATTGTATTTTCTGCCTATTTCCTTTTGACAAATCTTTTACTTTTTTATTTAAATATTCTTCAATATGAAATTTCTCAAGCCAAGAGATTAGAATATCTCTAATCTCTTTAGAATCCATTAGCTTCAAAGAGCCATAATATTCACAAAGCTCTAAAACTGTATAGGCAGGTATCAAACTTCCCTCTTCTGGCAAATATCCGAATTTATCTAAAACTTCTTGTGTAATCTCTTTTCCATCATATGTAACATTTCCCTCAGTTGGTTCAATAATTTGTAATATCATTCTAAATGTTGTTGATTTACCTGCACCATTTCTACCAACTAATCCTAGAATTCTTCCATTCTCTAATTTGAAATTAAGATTACTAACTGCTTTCTTTGTTCCAAATTCTTTCGTCACATTTTTTACTTCTAACATATTATTCTTCTCCTTTAAGAATAGCTTTTGCCTTTTCTAATTGATTATCATAGTCACTATCATCTTCGTTTTTCTCATATTCAATTTCATAGTCTGGAGAAATTCCAACTCCATGAATTTTTGTGCCATTTGGTGTGTTATATTCTTGTGTTGTTAACTTTAATACGCTTCCATCTAATAATGGGAATACACTTTGCATTACCCCTTTTCCATAAGTTTTAGTTCCTACAGTTTTTGCTAATCCATTATCAATCAAAGCGCCTGTTAAGATTTCTGATGCACTAGCTGTATAATCGTTTGTAAGTATTAAGATATTGTCAAAATTATATTTCTTATCTGTCATAGAAGAAGTTGTAATTTTAGGACCACTTGCAGATTGTGTAATTAACTCAATTTGACCTTTCTCTAAAAACAAGTCTAATATTTGTAATGCTTGATCAACCGCTCCACCTGTGTTATATCTTAAATCTAAAATAATCTTTTTAGCCCCTTGGCTTACCAAATTATCTGTTTCCTTTTCAAATTCATCTGCACAACCATCATCAAATGTATTAAAATAAATATATCCAATATCATCTTCTAGCATTTTTCCTTCAACATGATATACTCTTACTTTTTCTCTTTTTAATTGAAATTCAAGAACTTCTTCTTCTCCCTCTCTTGAGATATTTAAAGTAACTTCTGTTCCTACTTCTCCTCTCACCTTGTTTGCTACTTCAGAAGTTGTCAATTGATAGATAGACTCTCCATTAACTCCAACAATATAATCACCTTGTTTTACTCCAGCAGCCTCTGCAGGGCTATCTTTAATCACGTTTGTTACTAAAATATATCCATTATCGGCAGATGTCATAATAATTCCAACGCCACTATAATTTCCAAGTGCATCTTCTTGATATTCATCCCAATCTTCTGCAGTCATGTACTCAGAATATTCATCACCAATTCCCTTAATGAATCCCTTAATCGTCTCATTAACAAGTTTTGTTTTTTCAATATCTCCAATATATTGATCATCCACAAGCTCTGCAAAAGTTGACAAAACTTGTGTTACTTCTGGAATTGCATCTGTTGCAGTTGTTGTTCCTGATTCTATTTTATAAGTTGAAGCAACAAATTTATCATTTTTCGCTTTTAAAGTAAAATAATATGTCATTGCTGATGAAGCAACACCAACAATACACCCTAAAATAACAACAATTATAATCGTCTTATAAATCCATTGTCTCTTTAAATATTGAATTTGTTCTTTTAATTCCTCTACTTGATTCATATTGTTTTCGTTTTCTTCCATTTTTCTCCTCTTTCTAAATTCTAATTTCTAATCTCTATCATGGTAAATATTGGCTTGGTTCAACACATCTTCCATTTACTCTCACTTCAAAATGTAAATGTGGTCCTGTTGAATTTCCTGTTGAACCAGATTTCATAATTAACTGTCCGTTGAACAACCTCATCTCCTTCTTGAACTATTCTTGAATCAGGTGTTCCATGAGCATATAAAGTCATTGTACCATCATGATGATCAATAACAATATACTCTCCATAGCTTCTATAAGTTCCATTTGGATTTTTTCTTGCATCTGAAATTACTACTGTACCATCCTTTACAGCTACAACATCACTTCCAAGTGGTGTTGCAAAATCTACTCCAGTATGTCCTGCATATCCATTATATCCAGTTGTAATATTCTCTTTTGTTTTTCCTATTAGTGGTGAAATATATCCAGAATTACTAGGAACCATCGATCTTGCTATAGCATTACGTCTAGCAATTTCTACTAATTCTCTTTCAATTTCCTTTTTATCAATCTCAAATTGTTCTAATTGCTGATTTAATTCAATTTCCTCTTGAGATAAATTAGAAACTAAGTTATTTTTATCATTTATTAAAACTTCCATTGCATTTGTTTTAGCTTCTAATGTATCTTTTGTATTTTGAACTTCGCTTCTTTTTGTTTCAAATAAATTATTCTTAATTGATATTGCTGTTTCATATACCTGCAAACTTTGTAATAATTTATTATCATATTCAGCGAGCTCTTCTAAAACATAATACTTAGTAAAAAAATCTGATAAACTTGTAGAACCTAATAAAATATCTAAATATGTTGTTTTACTAGATTCATAAATTGCAATTAATCTTTTGTCTATCATTTCTTTTTGCGCATTATAACTTTCTGTTGCTTCTTCTAATTCTTTTCTTCTTTCTTCCAACTCTCCATTCAATTCATCCAGATTTTCAGTAGCGGTAGTAAGATCATCCTCATATTCTTTAATTTGAACATTCAAACGATTAATCTGTTCTAAATTTGTTGTCATTTTTTCTTTAATACCAGCAATTTCTGTGTTCGTATTTGCTATTTGCTGATTAATTTCATTTTGTTTATTTCTTAATTCCTCTTCTGTATCTGCATAAACTTTTAAGCCAATAAAAAAAATCGTAAGGCTAATAAAAACATATGCAATTACTTTTATCCTATTCTTTTTCATTTGCTTCTATCCCTTCGATTTTTAACTTAAGTACTAATTCAACACAACTGTCAAATTTTCAATATCATGGCCTTCCCCATTGTCTGGAGAAATATAATCCATTGGATTTAAATATTCGCCATTAACTCTAATTTCAAAATGAGCATGTGGACCAGTTGCATATCCAGTCTTTCCAACCTTTAAAACTGTCTGCCCTTGCTTAACGATATCTCCTTCTTTTACTTCAATAGAACTTCCATGGGCATATAGCGTCATAATTCCTCCACCATGATTCAAAATTACCATATTACCATAAGCAGAATTATATTCAGCTTTTACTACTACCCCGTCATTTGCTGCCAAGAAATTTGCTCCATATGGTGCTCCAATATCAGTTCCAGTATGTAGTTTATAAATTCCTGTTATTGGATGTGTTCTCATTCCAAAAGGAGAAGTAATTGTTGTATATCCTGGTGTTGGCCAAATAAATTTTCCACCAATATATTTTTGTCCTAAATTTTTTAAAGCTAACTCTTTAATCTCAGATTCAATACTTAAAATTTCTTGTCTATAATTTTCAATATCCTGATACAACTGGATTTCTTCAGCTGTTAAGTTAGCAATCTTATTGTTTTTTAAGATTTCCATATTATTAAGAGAAATTGCATATTTTTCTTTATCATCTTTATCTTTTTCAAGCTCATTTTTCGTAGCTGTTAAAGATGTTGCAATATTTTCTGTTTGTATTTTATCTTTTTTGACATTATCCACTAATCTTTGATCTGCCTGACCAATTTCTGACAATAAAAAATATCTAGACAAGAAATCTGATAGATTCTTAGAATTTAGTAAAACATCTAGCATATTTAAATTTCCCATCTCATACATCACAACAAGTCTTTTTTCTAATAAAGCTTTTTCTTGTTCGTATCTTTGAGTTGCTTCTTCTAACTTTTGCTCCTCTTCTTCAATTAATTTCATTAAAGAAATTTCTTGAATTTCAAGATTAGCAATTTCCTTTCTCTTTTGCTCAATTTTGGTAGACAACTGTTCAATTTCCTCTAATGTTTCAGAAAGCACACCTTCTACAACTCCTATTTGAGCTTCATTTGAAACAATAGCGTTTTCCAAATCTGATTTCTGATTTTCTAAATCTTCCATCTGAATTTCATATTCGGTTTTCTCTTCTTCTACTTGTCCTTCTTGTAATGACTGATTAACTGGTTCATTTTCAGCCAAACTAATATTTCCCACAAATGAACATGAAAAAAGAAGGACAAAAATTATAAAAAACACTAAGATTTTATTAACTTTTTGTTTCATTATAACTCTTCCTCCTTCTTATTTTTTATATGAAATTAAACTTCTAAATATTTCTTCATAGATATTGAGCTTCCTACAATTCCAATTCCAATTCCTAAAACTAAGAATACAATTGCAATTACCTGTGATAACTCTCCAAAACTTAATAATCCAATATTCATTCTTTGTAATACGTCAGATTGAGCAATCTTGCTAATAATAAAATCATATGCTAATCCTAACATTAGAATAGTAAGAAGTGCTGCAATTAACCCAATAATAATACCCTCTACAACAAATGGTCCTCTAATAAATCCATCTGTCGCTCCAACATATTTCATAATTGAAATTTCTCTTCTTCTACTATGAACCGTTAATTTGATTGTATTTGAAATAATTGTAACAGCCATAACGATTAATAAAACAAAGATAACAATAACTGCTAATCTTACCCCATGTGCAATCTTAATCAAAGTATCAATTGTTTCGTTACTACTTCTTATTTTATCAACATTATCCATTTGTCCAATTGCCTTCTCAACTTCACCAGTATAAGACAAATCTGTTAGACTAACAATGTATGAAACTGGAAAAATATTATTTTCCCCTTCATATCCATCAAAAATCCAATCAGCATCCTCAAAAGATGTTTTCATTGTTTCCAATGCTTGTTGCTTTGAAACAAATTCTACTTTTTGAATTTTATCTGTTCCTATATTCCAAATATCTGATTCTAATTGATTAATTTGCTCATCTGTTGCATCTGTTGTCATATATACTTGGATTCCTTGAGAAGCAGATACTTGCTCTACAACTGATGTTGCATTTTCTCCAATTGCAAATGCTACACCAAATATAAACATTGCACATATCATCGTGATTAAGGAAATAAGGCTTGATTTTTTATTTTTTAGAACATTTCTAAAACCTTCTCCAACAAAATAAAAACTATTCACCGCTATATCCTCCTTTTCTGTCATCTCTAACAATTACGCCTTTATCAATTTGGATAACTCTTTTTTTCATATGGTCAACAATATCTTTGGCATGTGTTGCCATAACAACTGTTGTACCCCTTGCATTAATCTCATTCAATAATTTCATAATTTCCCAAGCTGTCTCTGGATCTAAATTTCCGAGTAGGCTCGTCTGCAATTATCATAGAAGGATTATTTACTAAAGCTCTAGCTAAAGCAACTCTTTGTTGCTCACCACCTGATAACTCATTTGGATACATTTTAGCTTTGTTACTTAAACCAACTAAAGAAAGTACCATTGGAACTTGTCTTCTAATATGCTTTTGCGTAGCACGAACAATATGCATTGCAAATGCAACATTATCATAAACTGTTTTATCTGGTAACAATCTAAAATCTTGGAAAACAACTCCCATACTTCTACGTAAATATGGAACTCTTTTCTTTCTTAAATATGTAATATCTTTACCATTAATAATAATATTTCCTTTACTTGCTTCTTCTTCTTTTAAAATCAATTTAATTAAAGTTGATTTTCCAGAACCAGATTGCCCAACTAAAAATGCAAATTCACCTTTTTCAATTGTAAAAGTTGCATTATGAACAGCTTCTGTTCCAGTGTCATATATTTTTGATACATTTTTAAATTCAATCATGAGGATATGATTCCTTCCTTAAAATATATTTTATAATTCTTTAATATCATACTATTAAAAGCTAAAAAAATCAATACTATTTTTTGGAGAATTGTTGAAAAATGAGAAATGAGGACGTGGGAAATTGGGACGTACCACTTTTCCCTATTTTATTTTTAAAACAAAAAATAGGGAAAAGTGGTACGTCCCAAT
>JAFUWA010000018.1 GCA_017477355.1 Clostridia bacterium | reverse complement strand
GAATTCTCCTGTTAGATTAGGAATTTCCTCTCTTTCAAACATTGGAAAAGATAGCACATCTGTCTCTTTATCGATATCTCTATATTCTTTATTTGTTTTTCTAATATTTTGAGGCGTTGTTAAAATAACACTTAAATATAGATTCTTCTTTTCTAACATTTCCACTTCAAAACATTTTCCTGCTACTTTTTCAATTAATTTACTATAATTTTCATTTTCTTCAATATCTAAAAATTCAATTTGTGTTACTTCCATTTTCTTCTCCCATATCGAAAAAGTGGAACACGAAAAAAGTGCTCCACTCCACCTCTAACCTCTAATTTCTAACTGCTACTCTTATATATCTAGCTTTTTCACCTGTTACGAAGCTATTCTTAAACGTTTTCATAGCTCCCAAATCAACAAGTTTTGCTTTATAGAATTTTCTTAATTCTTTATTTTTAGCAGTAGATTCATCTACTTGACTTAATTCTCTTTGAATAGCAAGAATTTCCTTTTCTTCTGAATTAGTTGCCTTACTATATTTTCCCCAGAATTTCTTGTATTTTTCTCTTTCATCACTATTTTCCCAATAAACCTTTGTTGACAATAGTTTTACATTATAGTCTTCAATCAATTTAATTAGCATCTTATAAGCTTCTTCTTTTTTCTTTTCATTTGTAATTGTAACGATTAATGCTCTTAAATCTCTCAAAAGTTTATTATAGCACTGTTCAGCTGCAATAAGAGGAAGGCTATGTGTAAACAAAACCCTACTTAATCCAAGCAAAATCATATTTTTCTCTAAATATTCTTTCTCATCTAATTTGCCTACTGCAAATTTCTCATACTCTTCATATCCCGCTAAAATTGTATTGTAATTCTCATTTGTTTTATCAATTTCAAGTTTAATTGGAACAACCTTCTTGATATATTCTTCTAATGTTTCAAAAATACTCTTATATAAATGTACTAATGCATTTGTTTGAGCTCTTATTCCATCTGCAAGCTTGATAGAATAATTTTTAATAATTCCTTTATATAAAACATCCATTTTTTCAACATATAAATTTTTATATTTTTCAACTAATTTATCTTTTCCTGTTGATTTGAAATTTTCAAAATCTAGTTCCAATAAAAATTTTTGTTTTCTATATTTATATTCCAAATATTCTGTTTCTTTTAAATGAACAATATTGTAATAATTTGCTAAAGCATCTCTTTCAAAAACTGTTGCAGAGCCATTTTTTACTTTCTTATAAACAGAATCCATAATAAATTTATCAACAGATTCCAAATATAAAGTATAGCTCTCATCATATCTATTTAAAGCTTGATCCTTTTTAGAAACATCACTTGATTTTTCTAGCTTTTTATAATTTTCATAATATTTAATAACATTGTTTCTTTTTATAGAAATTAGCATTCCATTCAAGCCTATTTTTCCAGGCGTAAGCAATTTACTAATTGTGTTAGAAATTTTGTTAAAAAACGTTGTATTAGGTTCAATAACTTTTAAGCTTCTTTCTTCCATCTGTTCCCTTCCTTTCCTAATTCAATTAATTTATTTTTCTATATTTTCAGAAAGTTTTTCTTTTGATGATTCATTTGCCTCTATTGTATCATATTTTTTGAAATTTGGAAGTCTTTTATGAAAAATAATTCAAATTATTTTTTTACTCTTGCAGAGTTGCCATTTCTAAGCTAACAATAACATTTGTTCCTTCAATTTTGATTCCACACCAAGCAATTTTCTCATTTTTCATACAAATCTCGTTAATCGCTTTAGCTGTATTAATTTCAGAAATTAGTTTTCCTTTCTCAATTCCACTTTCACTTAAGATGTCTAGAATTTGCTGTCTATCTATCTCTCCATCACACTTGATTTCCACATTCCATACAAATCTTGTTAATCCTAAAATTAAAATTGCAACTACCACAAAGGTAATTGCAAATATTTTTCTTTTTTGATATCTATGTAATAAAAATGGAATTCCTTTTTTGGAAACAATATGTACTTTGCATTTTGAACTTTTTGCAATATTTCGAATTTTTTGAAAATCACTAACTGAAATTCTTGCTCGAATTTCAAAGGAAGATGTCCTATCTAATTTCCATAAAAAAACAGACTTTGCAAAACAAAGATTTACAAATCTTTCCGTAAAATACCCACTTACTTGAATATCAACATATCCCATAATATATAAATATAGAATTCTAAACAATTTCATTACTCTTGGATTTCTCCCTTCTCAAAATTGATATTTGAAATAATCCCATTAATCATGATATCTTCAGAATTTAATTGTGTTAATTTCATATTAAAACCATTAATAATGATATTGCCAATTCCGCGTTTTTACTCTCACAAAGAATTCCTCATATTCCAAAATTCCCACAAAATTTTCGATGATTACTTCATCAAAACCAGACATCGTTATTTTAGGCAAATCACTTGTTACCTCTACTGGCATTTCTAATAATTCTCCCATTTTTCTTCTAAAACGCATCATAAAACTCCTAAACAAATAGTATCTTTTAATAATATTTATTCAGGAGTTTAAAAAATATGATATCTATTTTCCCATTATCTTTCTAATTGGAATTTCAAATAATAATTCTAATCGTCTCCAATAATTAATGATCGTAAATAATGCAACTTGAGCGGAACTAATATGATGATATGTTTTTTGAAAATACATTTTACTTGTCTGTAAACGTTTTATCTTGTTGAAATAGCTCATTGCTTTTCCAATACTCTGACTTTCAAAATGCTTAAAGCTCACACTATTCAAACTCATTTCTTTGTATCCAAGTTTCTTTAGCTTACTAGCTAAAATATCCTCTTCATAAAACAAAAATACATTTTCATCAAAATATCCTATTTGTTTAAAAAGATTTAACTTAATTGCAAAGAAAGCTCCAGACACACATTCTACTTCTAATTTTTCTTGTTTATACTCTTCTTCTCTGTATTCTCCATCTCGGAACCATTTATAAAATAAAGCTTCATTTAATCTGCTAGAATTAATCATATCAATTCCAGGGGTTCTAATTTTCCAAGAACTTCTTCTAATATGATTTCCTTCCCAATTTAGCATTATTGGTGCGCAAACTGCGAGTTTTTCATTCTCTTCTAATTCTTGGAAGCATGCCTCAAATGCTTCTTTACTTACTTCAACATCAGGATTAGAAATCACAACATAATCATAATCTTGCCCCAAAGCTTCTAAATATTTTAACCCGAAATTATTTCCATAAGAATATCCACCATTTTGATTAGATAGAATCACACGTACTTTTTCAGATTGTAATAACTTTAAGTCTTTAAATTCTTCTGAGTTAGTAGATTTATTGTCTACAACAATAATAGTATCTAATACTTCATAATTTTTAATTTTATTGACATATCGAATTGTATCATTTTTAGAATTATAATTTAAAATAATGACTGCAGTCTTCATATCTTTTCCTTTTAAGGGAATCTGGGACGTACCACTTTTCCCTCTTTAATTATTCAATAATTTAGTATGTGCCCCCAATTGTTCAAAAAAATTATATCACAGTCATCTTTTTTTGACAAGAAAAATGTATGTCGCACCTGCCAACTAACATCTACAACATACATTTACATTATTTATAATTCTGGGAATTCTATTTTCTCATATTCTGTCAAATCAATTTCCGGCAATTTTTCTACACTTCCAATACTAATATCTTGATATTCGTATAAATCTCTTGATTCTTTCAGATTATCCTCATTTTCTATCACAATATCTTCTATTGCAATTGGCATATAGGTTTCTGGGTTAATATAAGCAATCTGAACTTCTTCTAGGAATACATCAGAAACTATTTTTACAATATAACATTCTTGTCCTTTATACTCACCTTTTTTGATACTTTCTACTCGATTTTTATTTTCAATCTCATCATAATATAAAATATGATAGCCATCTAATTTCTTTCCCATTTTATCTTGGGGATAAGGCATCTCCAAATATTTTTTTCCTTCCCCATTATCAAAGATTGTATATGCTTTATCATAGTCAACAATATGTATCATTTTCGAACCATCACTACTATCAGAATAACTATATATTTGACCATCTTTTGCAAAAAGTTCATAATTGCTTTCTACAACAGAATCTGTATAATGATAGGTTATATGATAATTTCCGTTTCTTTGAATTTCATAAATATTACTTAAAAATTCTCTTTTCACTTTTTCAAATAAAAGTTTCTGTCTTATTTCAAAAATTGCAATTACTAATAAAACTAAACATATAATAGTCAAAATCAATTTTTTTCTATTTCTCATAAGCCATCACCTCTATTCTTCCACATCTTCTAAAAATTTTTCTGGAATTTCAGGTAGTTCGAGTGCCTTATCATTTACCATATTAAATTGATAATAATATTCTTCATTCCCCATTTTTCGCAAAAGTCCTGTTTCTTTTTCAAAATAAACAGTATTTGTAAGTTTATGATTGTCTGGATTTTGGAATTCAATAGAATAACATTCTACACCATCAAAAGTGACTGTTTTAATTTTGGAAATAGCTGCTGTTTTAAATCTATTTTCATAAAATAATCCATCATAAAAATTCTTTTCTTTTAACGTAGAAAAAGTTTCAATTTGAGGAACATTTCCTCCATCTCCTGTTTTCCTATAATCTTCCATGTTTCCAGCTGAATCATAAGTTAGTAGATGATAGTCGTATCCATCAATATACGTTTTGGTTGAATAAACAACTGGAAACAAATCTCTATCTACTGAATTAAAGATGAAAGTTGTTCCAACCTTCAAACTTTTGTCTCCCTTAACATATTCTCTCATTAGGTATCCAATTTCCCATCCAGCATCAGCATTTCCTATCTTAGTGATAATATAATTATTTTCATTCAAGTATTGATTTCCTAATTGATCTAATTTTTTCAAAATCATTAGTTTTCTATAAAAATCTGCAAAAAACACAATAATTGCAAGAATGATAATTAAGATTAGAATTTTAAGAATTCTAAGTCGTTTATTCACCTTTTTTGCATATCTAACTTTTGCATCATTTAAGTCTGTATGATTTTCTTCTTGGATTTTAGTTTTCATATTTTCTAGAACTTTTTGGCATTCTCCGCAATTTGCAAGATGCTCTTCGATATAAGCGTTTGTTTCTGAAGTAGTTAATCCGTCAATATAACTTGGAAACAAATCTTGTACTAATTTGTGTTCATTATTCTTCATTTTGCTCCACCTCCTTTAATTTTTGCTTTCCTCTGTAATAAGTAACTCTCGCCCAATTTTCTGTTTTATTTAAAATCGTTCCAATTTCTTTAAAACTTAAATCTCCCGAAATTCTTAAATAAATTACCTCTCTTGTCGTACTGTCCAGTTTTTGTAGTTTTTCGAAAAGTTTTATTTTACTATCTTTAGAAACAACTTCATCTTCCACATTCTCATTTGATGAAGTTACTTCAACTAGATTAAAATTTTCTTCGAAACTTACTTCTTTGGACTTTCGTTTTTTTAGTTCGTCATACCACAGATTTTTTGCAATTTGGCAAAGCCATGTCGAAAGTTTGGATTCTCCTTTGAATTTGTTAATATTCTTTAGTGCCCTATAAAAAGTCTCTTGCGTTAATTCTTCGGAGGTATTCACATCACGAGTCAAGCAAAATAAATATTTAAATACGGTATCAAAATTATCTTTATATATTTCTTCTGGTTGCTGCATTTTTACCTCCTTTACTTATTAGACTTTCAAGCACAAATTTCGTTACAAAAAAAGAGAAAATGGGACGTATCACTTTTCCCACAAAAAAAGAGGGAAAAGTGGTACGTCCCCATTTCCCTCTTTTATTTTAGTATCCTGGTTTTTCTAGTAAATGAAACATATTCTTCTTATATTCTTCAACACCTGGTTGGTTAAATGGATTTACTCCAAGTAAATTACCGCTCATTGCGCAAGCTTTTTCGAAGAAATAAATTAATTCTCCCATATTTTCTTCGTTAAGCTCATCAATCTCAATCATCATGTTTGGAACATTTCCACCAACATGAGCAAGCACTGTTCCTTCCATAGCCTTAGAATTTACATATCCCAAAGTTTTTCCGGTTAAATAATTTAATCCGTCTAAGTTTTCTGCATCTGCTTGAATTGTAATCTCAGATGAATTTTTATTTACTTTTAGAACTGTTTCCATTAGATGTCTTTCACCTTGTTGGATATATTGTCCCATAGAATGTAAATCTGTTGTTAAATCAACACCAGCTGGGAAAATTCCTTTTAAATCTTTTCCTTCACTTTCTCCATAAAGTTGTTTCCACCATTCTGTAAAATAATGTAATTTAGGCTCATAATTGGCTAAAATTTCAATCTTCTTATTAGAATTATATAATAAATTTCTAACAACAGCATATTTATAGCAATCGTTATATTTTACATCACTATCTGCATATTTGTCTTGTGCAATTTTTGCACCTTTCATTAACTTGTCAATATCAATCCCAGCAGCTGCAATTGGAAGAAGTCCTACTGCTGTTAAAACAGAATATCTTCCACCAATGTTATCAGGAATCACAAAAGTTTCATATCCTTCATTATCAGCTAAAGTCTTTAATGCTCCTCTTTCTCTATCTGTTGTTACATAAATACGTTTTCTAGCTTCTTCAGCACCATATTTTGTTTCTAATACTTCTCTAAATACTCTAAAAGCAATTGCTGGTTCAGTTGTCGTTCCAGATTTAGAAATAACATTAATAGAAATATCTTTTCCTTCTACAAATTCTAATAAATCATTTAAATATACTGGGCTTAAATTACATCCTGCATATACTATTTGTGGAGTTTTTCTCTTCTTTTCTGGCATTGCATTATAAAAAGAATGTGTTAAACTATCAATAACTGCTCTAGCACCTAAATAAGATCCTCCGATTCCGATTACTACTAAAACATCTGAATCATTTTGTATTTTCTTTCCTGCTTTTTTTATTCTTTCAAATTCTTCTTTATCATAATTGGTAGGAAGCTCTAGCCATCCTAAAAACTCTTTTTCATCTCCTGCTTTTTCATTCATTTCATTGTGAATTCTAACAACGTCATTAGAATATTTTACAATTGTGCTTTCATTTATACTTGAATTTTCATAATTAAATTTAATCATAATTAAACCTCCTGAAATTTAATTTCAAAGTCATTATATCACAAGGCAATAAAAAAATATATGATTTTTTTGTAAATTTTTCCATAACATGAAAATACCGCTCAATAATAGAGCGGTATTTTTTCAACTAACGGTTTTTAAATTAAATTTTTAAAGGTCTTTACGTATAAATAATAGTCTAGGTGTACTAATTGATTAATATTGCTTATAAGCCTCCCTCCTTTTTTGGATAAATTTCTAGATAATTTAAATCTATTAAAAATATGTAATTAACATTTTTGGATTTTGTCTAAAACGAATATTTTAGCATAAAGAACAGAAAAATAAAAAAACTAACGCACAAAAGGTACTTCTCCCATTTACCTTTTACCGTTAGTTTTTTTCATTTATTAATTGATTCAAAATAATATTTTAGAATAAATTTATTTCTTGAATTAATATCTTTAAATTACCTAGATGAAATTATTATACACCACTTTTTTCTATTTTGCAAGAGTTTTTGAAATATTTTTGCAATTAGTTAAAATTGCTGTCGAATAGTGTCATATCAAGGCTTTTAAAATTTTCTCCTATGATGTTATTGCAATGATTCTTAGCTTCTTCCAAATCTCGATTCGTTCTTGCTGTCCATCCCAAAACCAAATTTCCTTTATCCATAAAAGATTGTACTCTTTTATTAGGAAAAGAATGAATCGCATAAGAAATAAAATCTGGTTTTGTTATAAAATTCAAATAAACATTTTTTAAAATTAGTCTCTTTACAAAAATCATTCTTTCCTTTTTAAAATCAGAGGCAAGTTGACCTCTTGGAACTTCAGGATAATTATTTTTAAACCAAATTAAAGATTTCGTACTAAAACTTTGAATTGCATATTCTCCTTTATACTCTTTTAAAAGTTCCATCGTTGCTTTTTCTGTTTCTCCAGCTTTTCTATCATATTTAAATTCAATTAAAAGAGGAACTCTTCCGCTTACTAAATCTAAAACTTCTTGAAGAGTTGGAATTCCATATTTTGTATTTTGAAGTTTTAAATTTTTAATTTCATCATATGCACAATCTTTTATCTTTTTATTCAATCCGTGTCATTCTATTCAAATTGTCATCATGAAAAACAACAACAGTTCCATCTACTAACAAATGAACATCTATCTCAATTGGATAATTTCCTTGAAGTGCTTTTTCAAAAGCAGGAATTGAGTTTTCAGGAATTTCCTCTTTTTTATTCCAAAGACCACGATGTGCAATTGGATTTTTTCTCAAGAATTCAAGATTCTTCATAAATTGCCTCCATTCTATTGAAAAGTAATATAAGCTCTTGTGATATCCTTTTCACCAGATTTAACCAAAAATTCAACTTCTTTTTCAGAAATATTTCTTCTATATATCTCTAAATCTTGCCCTTCCTTTGATTCAGAAATATAATGAATTTCAAAATCTTGAATTGGATTCTTCTCTAAGAAATTACATGAAAATATATTCAATAAGTATCTTACATATACCACATTATTCGTATGTTTACTAAAATCAATATCTTGTGAAGCAATCTTTTGAGAATATACAAATTCCTCTAGTGTTAATTCCTCTCTTAACCTTCGATAGTCTTCTGGATATTTTTCTTTCTCACATTCCAAATCATTTGGAAAGCTAACCGTTGAAATCTTTCTAGCTTTTCTTGTTTGGATATCCATTGCACAATACTCCTGTTTAGCAATAACAGCAATTTCACCATCAGCATTTTCAAAAGAAATCTCAACATTATATCTAATGGCACTTATTTTAACACTATAAATTCGAACTTTGATTTCATCTTTCCAAACTGGAATTTTAATAAACTTCACCTTTGTCTTTGTAATAACCCAAACTGCATTATTTTGTGTACTCAATGTAAAATTATCTGTTTTCATTGTAGCAAAATATTCTGTTGACATATTTTGAATATAATTTAAACAACTTACCAAACTAAAATGTGCAGAACTATCTATTTCACTATAATGTAGCGTGAATTCTTTAATATAATCGTATTTCATTTTTTCCTCCTCTATTCTAATTCAAATGCTCCTGTATAAAGCTTATAATAAACTCCTTTTTGATTGATTAACTCTTTGTGATTTCCACGTTCAATAATTCTTCCATGATCAAGGACCATAATTGCCTTTGAGTTCCTAACAGTAGAAAGCCTATGCGCAATTACAAAAACTGTTCTTCCTTCCATTAATTTATCCATTCCATCTTGAACAATTTTTTCCGTTCTTGTATCAATACTAGAAGTTGCTTCATCCAATATCATAACAGGCGGATTATTAATCGCAGCTCTTGCAATAGAAATCAACTGTTTTTGACCTTGTGATAAACTGCCACCATTACCATCAATTTTGGTGTCATATCCATTTGGTAACATTTGAATAAAACTATCTGCATTTGCAAGTTTAGCTGCTTCAATGACTTCTTCATCTGTTGCATTCAAATTTCCATATCGAATATTTTCTCTAATCGTTCCAGTAAACAAATTAACATCTTGTAAAACCATTCCTAAAGAACGTCTTAAATCATCTTTTTTAATTTTATTGATATTAATTCCATCATAACGAATTTTTCCATCTTCAATATCATAAAAACGATTAATCAAATTAGTAATTGTTGTTTTACCAGCTCCTGTTGCCCCTACAAATGCAATCTTTTGGCCAGGCTTTGCATACAAACTAATATCATGTAAAATCGTCTTACCCTCTTGATAAGCGAAATCAACATCTTTGAATTCTATATATCCTTTTACCTCTATATATTCTAATCTTCCATCAGAATGCGGATATTTCCAAGCCCACATTCCAGTATATTCTTCTACTTCTTCTAATGAGCCATCTTCCTTCTTTTGGGCATTTACCAAAGTAACATATCCATCATCTACTTCTTGCTCCTCATCTAACAATCCAAATATTCTCTTTGCACCAGCTAAAGCAACGACAACAATATTAATTTGATGTGAAAGTTGTGTAATTGGCATTGTAAAATTTTTACTCAAATTTAAGAAAGAAGCAATCATACCAACAGTTAAACCACCTACACCATTGATTGCAAGAATTCCTCCTAGTACCCCTAGCATAACAAACTGCAAATTTCCAATATTAGCAAGTGTTGGTCCCAGAACATTAGAATAAATATTAGCATTTGTCATATCTTCGCAAAGTTGATCATTGATTTTCTTAAACCCTTCTATTGCCTCTTCTTCATGTGAAAATACTTTAACAACTTTTTGGCCATTAATCATTTCTTCAATGTATCCATCTACTTTAGAAATAGACTTTTGTTGTTGCATAAAATAATTTGCACTTCTTCCACCCACTTTTTTAGTAACCTTCATCATAATAAATAAAACTACTAATACAAGTCCTGTTAAATAAAGACTTGTCGCACACATTGCAACAAATGTTGAAATAATTGTAACTCCTACTCTAAAAATCATAGGAAGTCCACGAGAAATAAGTTCTGTTAATGTATCAACATCATTTGTGTAATAGCTCATAATTTCTCCGTTTGTATGAGAATCATAAAAACGAACTGGAAGTCTTTGCATCTTTTCAAACATTTCATCACGAATCACTTTTAACGTTCCGCTGAGCAATTCTAGACATCATTCTTTGATAGATATAATTAGAAACAACTCCAATAATGTAAATACAAGCCATTACAGCTAATGCTTTTAAAAGAGGTGTAAAATTAGGACTACTTTCACCAAGCATTGGAGTAATATAATCATCAATTAATTTTTCAATGAAAAGAGAACTTGCAACACCAGATAAAGCACTTATAATAACAAGGATCATTACAAGGAAAAATCTAAATTTATAATATTTAAAAATATAATTTTGAAATAGTCTTTTTAATGTATTTTTATCTAGTTTTTTCTTCGCCATCTTCTTCTCCTTTCATTTGTGATTCATAAACATCTCTATAAATTTCATTTGATTTTAATAATTCCTCATGCGTTCCAAGTCCATTAATCTCTCCATGATCTAGTACTAATATTTTGTCACAATCTTCTACAGAACTAATTCTTTGCGCAATTATAATCTTAGTTGTATTAGGAATTTTTTCACGAAATGACTTTCTAATCAAGCTATCTGTTTTTGTATCAACTGCAGATGTTGAATCATCTAAGATTAAAATTTTAGGTTTCTTTAGCAGAGCCCTTGCAATACATAGTCTCTGCTTTTGACCACCAGATACGTTTGTTCCACCTTCCTCAATATAAGTATCATATTTGTCAGGGAATCCTTGAATAAAGTCATCTGCTTGCGCTAATTTACAAGCTTCTACTAATTCTTCATCTGATGCATTTTTATTGCCCCATCTTAAATTATCTTTAATTGTTCCTGTAAATAATTCGTTTCTCTGCAAAACAACAGATACTTGATCTCTTAGTACTTTTAAATTATAATTCTTTACATTTTCTCCACCAACTCTTAATTCTCCCTTTGTCACATCATATAATCTTGAAATCAAACTAATTAAAGTTGTTTTAGAGCTACCTGTTCCGCCAATAATTCCAATCGTTTCTCCAGATTTAATTTTCAAATTAATATCTTTTAGGCAAAGTTTATTCTCATCTTTTACATAGCTAAAAGAAACATTTTCAAAATCAATACTTCCATCTTTCACTTCCATAATTGGATTCTCTGGATCCGCAATATCTGGCACTTCATCTAGAATTTCAACGACACGCTTAGCAGATTCCCCAGAGATAATAATCATAACAAATACCATAGAAAGCATCATTAAAGAATTTAAAATTGACATCGCATATGTAATTAAACTCGTAATTTCTCCTGTTGTCATATTTCCCGCTACAATAAATTTAGCACCAAACCAAGACAATAATGTAATAATCAAATAAATAAAGAATTGCATTAATGGGTTATTAAATGCTAAAATTGCTTCTGCTTTTGAAAAATCTTGATAAATCGAATTAGAAATTTTTTCAAATTTCTGTACTTCATAGTCTTCTTGAACAAAAGATTTTACAACCCTAACTCCTTTTACGTTTTCTTGAACAACATTATTTAAGTCATCATATGTATAAAATACTCTTTCAAAAATAGGATGTGCCTTCTTAGCAATTAAAATTAGTAAAAATCCTAATATTGGTGCAACTGCCAAGAAAATCAAGGCAATCTTTGGATTTACAACAAATGCCATAATAAAAGAAAAGATAATTGTTAACGGACTCCTTACAGCTCCTCTTATCATAGACATGAAAGCATCTTTAATATAAGTTACATCTGTTGTTAGACGAGTAACAATACTAGAAGTACTAAATTTATCAATATTATAAAAAGAAAATTTTTGTACTTTTTCATACATATCTTGTCTTAAATTTTTAGAAAATCCACTACTAGCCTTTGCAGCACTTCTACCAGCGCTCACACCAAAAAACAAAGAAAGTAGAGCAGTTACTACTAGAACTGCTCCTAATATCAAAATAATTTTAATATTCCCTTCAATAATTCCTTTATCAATTAATTTTCCTAGCAAAAATGGAATTAACATTTCCATAAAAACTTCGCCTACCATAAATGTAGGCGTAAGAATTGTATCTTTCTTATACTCTCTAATTGATTTAGCTAATTTCTTAATCATTTTCTTCCTCTTCCATTTCTTCCTTTTCTTTCTTTTCCGCTCTAATCTTTAGAATTCTTCTATCTTTCACTTTTTCAATCTTATAAATAACTTTCTCTGTTTCTACATTAATTTTCTCATGTTCTTCTGGAAGTCTCCCTAACTCATTAATTAAATAACCAGAAATTGTATCATAATCCCCTTCTGGAATTTTTATATCAAGAACTTTTTGGACATCATCAATAGAAACACCACCACTAAATAAATAAGTATTTTCATCCACTTGCTTATAAGGAAGCTCTACTAAATCATATTCATCATAAATCTCACCAACAATCTCTTCTAGAATATCTTCCATTGTTACTAAACCAGAAGTTCCACCATATTCATCGACGACAATTGCAATTTGTTTTCTACTTTTGCGAAGCTCTTCAAAAAGCTCATTAATTGGTTTTGTCTCAGGAATAAAATAAGCCTTCTTTTTCAAATTCTTAATTTTAATTCTCTTATCTTTTGCTCCCATTAAAATATCTTTAATATATACAATTCCACGTATTTCATCAATTTTTTCTTTATAAACAGGAATCCTACTATATCTAAATTCTTTATCATTTGTGATTTTCTCTAATACTTGTGAGATTGTCATATCTTCATCTAATGCATAAATATCGTTTCTAGGAACCATAATTTCAGAAACAAATTTATCGTCAAATTCAAAAACATTATTAATCATTTGACTTTCTTCTTTATCAATTGTTCCCTTTTCTTCTCCCACATCGACCATCATTCTAATTTCTTCTTCAGTCACAGTTTCTTCTTCATTTTCAGAAATTCCAAAAATGTTAGAAACTAAATTAGTGGAAAATGTTAAGAATTTTACAAAAGGAGCGGCTATAATTGAAATAAAACGAATAATTCCAACACTTCCAAAAGCAATCTTTTCATAATATTTCATCGCTAATCTTTTAGGAACTAATTCTCCAAAAATTAAGGTAAAATAAGATAAAATAATTGTAATTAATACAATTGCAATATTATTCCATGCTGTCATTCCAATACTTGGCACTAATGCATGTAATTTTGGAGCTAGACTAGAAGCAAAAGTTTCACTAGCAAAGGCACTAGATAAAAATCCAGCAAATGTAATTCCAATCTGAATCGTAGATAAGAATTTGCTTGGATTATCTAACATTTTCTTAATTTTCTTTGCTTTTTTATTTCCTTCTTTCACAAAATAATCTATTTTTGCATCATTCAATGAAATAAATGCAATTTCCGCTGCTGCAAAAAAAGCATTTATCAAAATTAAACATAACAATAATAGTATTCTTCCCATTTTAGATTCCTCCACAAAATTCGTATACATTATATAAAAAAACAGCGAGGGATGTCAATACTCTTCCTTGACCCCCCTCATTATTTTCTTATTGAATTAAATGTCCGTCAGCAGCAAACTGATATGTTTTTCCATCTATAGTCATTTCAGTATTAGAAACCATTTCAAAATAATTTTTTTCAAAGTAATACCATTCTCCACCAATTAATTTCCAACCAGATACAGCAGCTCCACTTCCATCTAAGTAAAACCACTTTGTTTCTGCTTCTTTATGCCATTGATTAGAAAGCATTGCTCCATCTGAATTAAAGAAATATAACTTTTCATTATCTTTGACATTAGTATCACACATTTCTCCACTTGTTTTGTCAAAATAATACCATATTCCTTTTATTTTGTGCCATCCTTTATAAACTTGACCATCATCATCTGCATAATACCATATTGCTTTTTGATATGGATTATTATCTGAGTCATAACTAGTTCTGTATAATTTTACCCAACAATTTTTAAAAAGCTCACCTGAGGTTGCAATAGCATAAGTTCCTTCTGAAGTATATGCAATCGTATTAGAATACATTCTTCCATAATCTGAAAAATAGTACCATTTATTGTTGATTAACCTCCAACCAGTAGCACAAACTCCATCTTTTCCTGCATAATACCATGAATAAGACTCCTTTCCAGTATCAGCATCATACATCCATATTTTCTTCATCCAGCCATTAGTAACCATCGCTCCATCTGAACCAAGAGCATAATGTTTTCCATTAGAAAGTATTGTATTATTTTTTACCATTCTGGCATTTGATAAATCAAAATAATACCATAATCCATTAATTTTTTTCCAACCAGTAACTGCAGAACCATCTGCATTTAAATAATACCAATCTTCATAACCAGTTCCTTTTAAGCAATACCATCCATTAGCTCGCATTACACCATTCTTATCAAAAATATAGTACTTATTATTAATTTTATAATAACCATTTTTATAAAAATTTGTACTACTAATCATATAGTACCATTTTCCATTTTTCAACTCCCAAGTTGGATACTCTGTTTTAGCAAACGTTGGAGTAACAAAAATTAACCAAAATGTTATTATTATTAAAAATAATGTTATTACTTTTCTTTTCATTTTATTCTCTCCCAATTCTTAAAAACATTGCATAATATTATATCACCAATTGCTATGTTTTTCAATGGAATTTTAAATAACTACTCTAAAATAAATTTTTCCATCTTTGGTTGTACCTGAACTAATTCTTCCTTTATGAATAGCTACAATAGATTGTGCAATAGAAAGTCCAATTCCATATCCTTCTTTTTTGGTTCTAGACTTATCTTCTCGATAAAATCTTTCGAACAATTTAGAGGTATCAATTTCTTTTGCATTCTCACAAGTATTGGCAATCTCAAACTTTACATTTTTTCCGCGTTTTCCGAGTCATTATTGTAATTTCTCCATCTTCTGGAGTATATTTTAACGCATTATCAAACAGAATATTAATTACTTGCTTTACCATATCCCTATCGGCTGTCATCAGCGCATCTAATTGTTTATTAAAATTAATTTTTCTATCTCCAATTAAAATTTTTAACTCATCAATTACTTCACTAATCAAATCGTTGATAGAAAACTTAGAAGTCTCTAAACTTGCTCTACCATCTTGCACATTAGAAAGTGTAAGTAAAGTTCTCGTTAACGTATTTAATCGATTTGTTTGATTTTTAATACTTTGAAGCCATTCATTCTCCTCTCCCACTGTCATCTCCAAGATATCAATATCTGCCATAACAACTGCTAAAGGCGTTTTAAATTCATGACTTGCATTTGTAATAAAATTCTTCTGACTTTCAATACTCTTAAAAATAGGACTTAATATTTTTTTAGACATTACAATCAAAACAATTAAAATAGCCAGAATTGCACTACCTGTTACAGCAAGTGATCTTAGTGTTGCGGCTTTAAATGACTCTAATTGCATTTGACAATCGATAAAAACGATTAGTTTTCCACTATTAACATTTGTAATTTTATATTTATAATTTGAGAAGAATCCATAAACTTTACGATTCGCTAAGATGCTATTGGCAAGATTATGAAAGAAACCTATATTCTTACTGTTTTTTAATACCTCTTCTGTCATATCTTCTGCAATCTCTTGTGAAACAGAAGCAATATTATCGACATTGACCTCTTTTATATTTCCTTTTCCATCTGTTCTGATTGTAAAATATCTTGTTGAATATTTTGCTTCATCTGCCAAATATTGGTATTTTTTGTTTTCATTATCTGGCATAGAACCATTATTTTCACTAATAAAATCTAAAAGAGCATCTAACTGTTCATTTGTCATTTTATAATTTTCAAATGTAACAACTGCAAAAACACCAATCACAATAATAATTACCGCTATTAATGTGGTAATAATGAATTTAATTTGTAGTTTGCTATTAACAGTCATATACGCTCCTTTCTTCTAGAAAATCACTTAACTTATTTTTTCTAAAACATATCCATTCTCATCATTAATTTTTACATTAGCATCTAATGCAGTAAATTTATTTTGCAAGTATGAAATATACATATTTACTGCGCTCTCTTGTAATTCATCAGTTTGCCAGATTTTTTTGCTCAGCTCATTTGGAGAAATATTTCTATCTTGATTTCTAACCAAAATTTCCATAATTTCGCACTCTTTCGGATTTAATCTAAAACTTGCCTTTTCACTAGAAAGTTCAGAATCTTCTTTACTAAACAAAATATTTCCTATATAAACTTTTTCTTTTTTCTCTTGATTTGTTCTAATATGGGCTCTAATTCTAGCTAATAATTCTTTTTTATCAAAAGGTTTTGTTAAATAATCATCAGCACCATTATCTAGTCCTTCCACCTTATCATCAATTGTAGATTTAGCTGTTAGCATGATAATTGGTGTTTTTACACCACTTTCTCTCATTTCTCGAACTGCTTCTAATCCATCCATTACTGGCATCATCACATCTAAAATAATCACATCATACGCATTTTCTTGTGTTGCTTCTACTGCTTCTTTACCATTAAAAGTGGATTTTACTTCATATCCACTTAATTCTAATATTGTTTTTAAAGCTCTATTCAGTTCTTTTTCATCTTCTGCCATTAATATTTTTTCTTTCATTCGTCATCACCTCTTGCATCAATCATTTTCTTTATTGTCTGCATGTTTAAATCTGTTGTTGCAATCTCATCAGCACATCTTCTTAATTCTTCAACAATTAATTCTGGATTCTTAACATTTTTCTTATATTTCATTTCATGTTCTAGGCTTGACCAAAAATCCATTGCAATTGTTCTAATCTGAATTTCAACATATACTGGTGTAATTTCTCCAGCCAAATCTAAGCTTAATTCAAAAATAATATGATAGCTTCGATATCCATTTGGTTTTGGATTTTTGATATAATCTTTTTCTTTTACAACTTTCAAATCTTGATAATGTTTTAGCATTTCTGCTACTTCATAAACATCATCTATATAATTACAAATAATTCTCATTCCAGCTGCATCATAAACTTTCGTTAATGCATTTTCTAGAGTAACTTCAAATCCTTTTCTCTTCAATTTTTCCTTCATGCTTTCTTCTGATTTTACACGAGAAACAATATGAGAAATTGGATCTTGTTTTCCATTAATTAATCTATATTTTCTAATAATATCTAATTTTGCGTTAATATTTGCGATTGCTCCTTCTAAAAGAACAATAGATCCTTCGTAAAAATTCTCTTCCAAATGCTATCATCTCCTTTTGTGGTATTCTATTATAAATTTATTAAAGAAACCTTAAATCTAATTGCATTATATCAAACTTTTTCAAAAAATCAACTATTGCCATTACAACCTCAAATAATATTATTTGAGGTTTTGTATTGTATAAATTGGATGTTTTTGATACATTTGTTCATGATATTTGATAAACTCTTTCGAATAAAATTTCTCAATAGAGCTATTTAAAATTTCTTCTATATACTGCATTTTCTCTTGGTCTAAAATCTTCTTAACAATCTTTATTATTTCTTCTAAATTTAATGAATAGTTACATATTGAATAATTAGTATTACCAGTCAAATCATATCTTTTGACACTTACTCCCACAAGATAACTTAAGTACGACTTTATCCATTCTTTCTTATCAAATGGTTTTATTGTCAAATCCCTGTCATTTACATGATAATCTACATCTTCTTCCACTTCAAAAATCTTTGCATAAATCTGATTTAGTTTTTCTTCGTTTCTTCTTAATTGATTTCTTATTTTATTGTAATATTGTTCAAATGCTTGTACCGTTTTTTCAAAATTCTCTTTCTGAAACTGCCTCTGCACCAAAGGATGTGCTTTAAATTCCATATTTGTTTCATAAAAACTCCATTCTTCTTGACAAAGCTTAATATTCTCTTTTACAAGCACATCAATTTCACTTCTCATTTTCTGATCATTCGTAAATTTAAATGGTAAACTTGCAATATTTCCAACTTGAAAATTTACAGTTGGTGCTAAGCAAGCTAAAAATTTAAAGCAAACGTTACTACACAAATATCCTATCATATAATACAAATCATTTTCCTCCGGAAACATAGAAGAGCCAGAAACATCAAATACATATCCACACTCTTTAAATCTTACACCAAAATTTTCAAACCCAAATAATGACCATGTAATTCCTTTTTGAAAATAATATTTTCTGGAAGGTAAAAGATTTCCTTGAGACAATAGTTTGCTATAATTTTCTTCATTAAATTTAATTACATATTCTAAATTTCCATACCATTTTCTATAAATTCCTCCTTTATTATAAGGAGCATAAACTTTTTGGCTTTTCAAAAATGTCTCTGTTGAATCATAGTTTAATCCAATTTCTTCAAATGGAACCTCATACCAGAATCTCACAAATTCTTTATTATCGCCTGTTGCTAATCCCTGCCTTGCCTCATAGAACTCATCTAATCTTTTATTTTGAGCAAAACAATGTCTAATATTTTCTGAGATCCAATAAATAAACGGAGCATTGGGAATCTCTAAAAATCTTTCTTGTTTCAAATAATAATAATTTTGGGGATTATTCCAATTGTTAATTTTTTCTTGTGTATTATAATAATCTGCTAATCTAATAAACTCCGTTTCTATCTCTAATTTTTCTTTTTGAAAAACAAACGAAGTTGCTAATGCATTAAATGAACTTAAATCGTCAAAAGTTGCTGCTCCAGAATGTAACATCGTAATAAAGGTTCCATTTTCAAGAAGCTTTTCCCTCAATTTTGTATAGCTTGAAATAAACATCCATGAATGAATAGTAATCATTGCAAGATCTCCTTTTGGCTCTGTAAGTTCTAATCCCTTTTCTATAAAAGCTGCATACATTTCAGATTTCGTATCTGGATATTCGTGTTTCAAAAATTCACTTAATGTCTTATTGATATTCTTTTTTCCCATATATGGAGGATTTGTACAAACAACATCATATTGTTGCTTTAAAACCTCATACTCTTTTCCTAAATACTTGGGACTATTGTTTTTATTAATTTTTGTCAATGACCCATATTCATCATTAATACAAACGATATTCATTTTTTCAACAACTTTAGCATCAAAGCACTCTGCCTTTAATAGCAAAACCAATTTTGTAATTAAGCATACTGTTTCATCAATATCAATTCCATAAAGATTTTTAGTTAAAATATTAGTGATTGCTTCATCTTTCGAATATCCATTTGTAATATAGGATTGATAAAAGACATCAAATGCATATATCAAAATGTTTCCAGTTCCTTGGCAAGGATCTATCAATTTGATTTCTTCCAATTTCTTAACTTCTATCAATCTTCCAAGGCTATTATCTACCAAATATTTCACAATCCAGTCAGGTGTAAAAAGTTGTGTTGCATAAGGAATATCTTTTTTTTCGACCTTAATTCCATTCATCAAATTCTTAAAAACACGTTCTTTTTCCTCTGCAATAAAATATTGATATAACCAACCAATTGCATCTATATTTTCAAATTCTTTCTGATAGTCTTCTAATAACTTTATCATTTTATTTGAAAGAGGAGCTTGAAAATCCAAATAGCTTCTTAGCCAATTTTCTTTTTCCAAATTATGAATCTTCAAATACTGACTACAAACCGCAAAAATAAAAGCTTTTGTATTGCCATTTAGCTCTGTATTTAATTCATATGCAATTTTCTTCAAAGCGTTCTTATTCATAACCTCTCCTTTTCAATTGCATTCTATCATAGAATTTTTTATTTGACTAGCAAAAACACTAAAAATTCATTTATCAAAAATATTTTCAAAATAAGTCTTGCATAATTTAAAGAAACCTTGTATAATATTAAAGTAGCTTTTAAGTTACAAATTTCATAGGGGTGTCGTCCAACGGTTAAGATAGAAGTCTCCAAAACTTTTGATGAGGGTTCGATTCCTTCCACCCCTGCCAAAAAACAACTAACATATTTTGTTAGTTGTTTTTTTATTTTAAGGAAGGTGATTTTATGTCTCAAAAAATGATTTATTTATTCTTCGCACTTCTTCTTTTGATTATATTTATCTCTAATATTTCATTTTACCAATCAAATTTTCTTGAAAATACCTCATTAGAAAACCTAGAATTCATTTCATCTAATTTTCACTATAACTCAACTTCGTCTTACTCTTGGCCACTATTTGGATATTACTCTATTTCTTCTTATTTTGGAAAAAGAACCTCGCCTACTTCACGGAGCATCAACTTATCACTCTGGAATTGATATTCCCGCTCCTCCTGGAACTAATATCTACTCTATTAATTCTGGAAATGTTATATTTACTGGTTTTTATGGTGCTGATGGGTATTCTATTATTGTAGAAAGTCAAGAAATTCAAGTAATCTATGCACATTGCTCTCCTCAATTTCTTGTTCAAAAAAATCAAAAAATTTCCCAAGGTCAAAAAATTGGAGAAGTTGGCCCTATGTATGTTGAAGCAGAGGAAAATACAAAATATTTTGATAGTAATGGCAAGAAAACTAATGGGGCTTTAACTGGTCCTCATCTCCATTTAACAATAAAAAAAAGACGGCATAGCCGTCAATCCACTTGATTATTTATAGTTTTACATATCGTCTTCAAATTCGCCCCAATCCAATTCAATTAAATTATTACAATTAGGGCAAGTTGTCTCTGTTTTTGTATCATCGTATTCTACGTTAAACTCAAATCCACAATAAGGACAATTAATACTCTCCACTAAATTAACTATATTAGAAGCTTCCTCTTCTGAAAGTTTTCTTTCTATCTCACTTAATCTAGTTTCAAAATTAGAAACTTTAAAATTATAATTTTCGCTAAGTTTGGTTAACTCATCCATATAACAAATAGCTAAATCTGACAAAGCAGATTTAGCTAAATTAAAGTCTCTTTTATCCTCAATATTTTCTTCCAGTTTTGATAAAATCTCGTTATACTTTTTACTAATCACTATAAAATCCTTTCTTCGAAAGTATTTTGAAAAAATACTTCTCGAAAGTATTTTATAAAAACTCGAGCAACATTTACTACGCAAATGTTTCACGAATTTTCATAAATACCTTAGATTCTTTCCATATATTGACCAGTTCTTGTATCGATTCTAATCTTATCTCCTATTTCCACGAATAATGGTACAGATATTTCTAATCCATTTTCTAAAGTTGCAGGTTTTCCTGATGTTGTAGTAGTATTTCCAGAAAATCCTGGTTCTGTATATGTTACTTCTAACTCTACAA
This sequence comes from Clostridia bacterium, assembly GCA_017477355.1. Lineage (GTDB taxonomy): Bacteria > Bacillota > Clostridia > TANB77 > CAG-508 > Scatovivens. The sequence continues at coordinate 17,137 of JAFUWA010000018.1, read as the reverse complement.
ACATTGGTGGCTCAACTGCAAATACACTTCCTTTGAATGAAAGCATTGTTACGTTCATATTTTCTTTAATATATTTTAAAGCATCTCCAATTTGGCTTTCATTTAATGGAATTTGGTCATATGTAGCATTATCCATAAAGTAATATAAGTCACCATCATTATAAAGATATTGCATATCTTTCTTTTCAATTTCTGCTCCCTGTAATTTTTCAGAAGGATTGAAAGTTCTTTCTAAAACAGCTCCTGTAATTACATTTTTCATTTTTACTCTAACAAAAGCTGCTCCTTTTCCTGGTTTTACGTGTTGGAATTCAACAACTCTAAATACGTTATTGTCTAATTCGAATGTTGTTCCGTTTCTTAAATCACCGGCCATATATACATCTGCCATATTATTTTACCCCTTTTCTATAAATTTTATTCTCTATTTCATATTTTATGCCAATATATGTTATCACAATCTTGCCTAAAAATCAAGCTTTTGCTCGCTATTTTTTGAAATATAAAATTTTCAAGTGAGATGAAGATATATTTTTCTGCAAATTGAGAATCAATTTGCGTTCAGAAAAATGTAGCGGATGCGTCCGAAATCGAGTCTTAAAAATTATTATATTTCAAAACTGTAATTGCTTTGGCTGATTTTGTTAAACTATTTGATCCATCTTTATTGATTAAAATTGTATCTTCAATTCTAATTCCAAATTTTCCCGGAATATAAACACCTGGTTCCACTGTCAATAGCATGTTCTTCTTTAACTTTGTTTCATATCGTGTTGACAAAACTGGCTCTTCATGAATATCTAATCCAAGATTATGCCCAAAAGAATGTAATAATTCATAATTTTCTTCTTTATAATGTTCTTCTGCTTCTTTTAATGTTTCTTTGATATTAATTCCATCCTTTAATCTCTCAGAAATAAAGTTATATTCCTTCAGAACAAATTGATATACTTTTTCTTCTTCATCAGTTATTTCACCAATAAATAAAACTCTAGAAAAATCAGAACAATATCCATTAACTTTACATCCAAAATCAAATTGGATAATATCTTTCTCTTCAATTTTTCTATCAGTTGGAATTGCATGTGGCATAGAGGAATTTGGACCTGATGCTACAATTGTATCAAATGCCAGACTCTCAGCTCCATTCATTTTCATATATCTTTCCAATTCTAAGGCGATTTCTTTTTCTGTTTGACCTGGTCTAATATATTCTTTAATATGCTCAAAAGCCTTGTCTGTAATCAAGCAAGCTTTTTTGCAGTTATCTATTTCCTCTTCATCTTTTACAAAACGATTAATTTCTATCAAATGTTCTGTTTCAACTAAATTGTCGACTCTATATGTAATTAAATATGACTTATACATCTCATAAGTGACATATCCCTCTTCAAATCCTACGCTATTACATCCAGCAAAATAAGATTCATAATCGTATTTACTTAAACCTCTTAAATCAAATGCTGCAATTTCTTGATCAAGTGTTAAATAAGAATTAACTGCCTCTATATATCTAGAATCTGTAATAAAAATATTATCTTTTGGAGTTAGAAGCAATGTGCCGTTCTGCTGTTAACCCAGTCAAATATCTGATATTTACTGGATTAGAAACAATCATTCCTTCCAATCCTTTTGCTGTCATTTGATTTCTCAAACTTCTTATTTTTGCATTCATTTTGCTCTCCTTTTAAAATAATGATACTAATTGATTACTTATCATTTTGCAAAAACTAACAAAAGCTCTTAATACAAATCCATCTCCTGCAAACATTACAACAAATGCTGCAATTACTAAAAATGGTCCAAAAGGAATATATTCGTCCTCTACTTTTCTAATTGCACGATAAACTAATACTAGTATTGATATGATAGCCCCTAACAAAAAGCTTAATAATGTTACTTCTCCTGTTGCCATCATTCCAAAATATAATCCAACGGCACCCATAAATTTTACATCGCCAAGTCCCATTGCTTCTTTTCCAGCAATTAGTCCTCCTAAAAGCGTTATTCCGAGAAAAATTCCAATTCCTGTCAAACCGCCAAGAAGCATGTTTTGAGCAATAGAAATATTAGAAATTCCATAAGCAAATGTAAGTAGAATTCCAATCTCAAATAGAAACATATTTAACCTGTTCGGGATAATTCTATATTTTAAGTCTATTAAAAAACTACTAATTAACATTGGAGTTAAAATTAAAAACTTAACTAAATCTAATGCTTTTAAAAATGTATTTGGAATTCCTTGTATATAAAGAAGTCCTATGTAACAGGCTGCAATTACGAACATAATAATATACTGCATTGGAAAGAGTTCTTTTCTTCTTTTCCAAAAATCATTTATTTTTGGTGTTTCTTCATCTACATAAACTATATTTGCCCAAGCAGTAACTTTGCCAACTGCAAGCCCTAATAATCCAATTAACAGATAATATACTATTGATATATTATTGATATACATTATCCAATCTGCCTTTCTTTATTTTTTAAATATTTTTTGATAATCCATGCCTCTATTGGTCTCTTCCATTTCGTATACCAAAGATCTCTCTCAGGATCAACAGGCTTTACAAGAATAGATTGCATCTTACATCTATTAGCACCAATAACATCTGTAAAAATTTGATCTCCGACTGATGCAATTTCACTTTCTCTTAGTCCCATTATTTTTTGTGCTTTTAAAAATCCACCTTTGGCAGGTTTTTTGGCAAAATTGATATAATCAATTCCCAACTCATTTGCAACTTTAGATGCCTTCTCTTGCTTACTTGTATTAGATACTATCATTGTTTTAATTCCAGCATCTCTCACAGAATCATGCCATTCTTTCGCTCCACCCAACATTTTTTTATCAATATCTATTAAAGTATTATCAATATCTAAAATAAGGCCTTTTATCTTATTTTTCTTGCAAAAATCTGGGGTTATCTCTCGTACGCTTTCCAAATAAAAATCTGGATATATTAACATTTTGCCACCTCTTTGATTAAAATATTTTGTTATATAATATTATCAATATATCCGATTTTTGTCAATCAAATTGTTTTTCAGAATTAGGCTATTTGCAAAATATATGCTTTCCTATTTTTACAACTTGTGGTCTGCTCCAAATCCATTTTGAAGTGGCAGTTGCTGGATTAAAATAGTAAATGCAACCGTGATGTTGGATCCCAACCATTTAAAGCATCTTGTGCTGCTTTTTTGGCAGTACTATCCGGTGTCATATTTATTTGTCCATCTGATACCGCATCAAAAGAACCTTTTTGATATACAACTCCTGATATTGTATTAGGAAAAGAAGAACTTGCTACTCGGTTCAAAACAACTGCTGCAACAGCTACTTGTCCTTTATATGGTTCTCCTCTTGCTTCAGAATAAACTACTCTACTTAGCAAATTCAAATTGCTTGAGTTACTAGAACTAATATTAGAATTAGAACTACTTGTAATTCCCATAGCACTTAATGTTTTAGAACCAGCTATTCCATCTACTGTTAAACCATTTTTAGCCTGAAACTTTTTAACAGCTTCTACTGTTCTTGAACCATAAATGCCATCAACAGCTCCTGTATAATATCCCCAATTTTTTAATTTTTTTTGAATCTGAGTTACTTCACTTCCAGAAGATCCATATTTAGAAAGCGCAATTGTTTCCCTTAGATTAAGGAAAAATAATCCTATAAAAATCATTCCTAAAGTTATAATTAAAACATACCATTTTCTTTTCATTCTCTTGTCCCTTTCTTTCTATTTTTTGGAATTATTTTCTCCTTTTCTACAAAAAAATATTCATTGTTACCTTTTTGTAATATTGTTACAAAAATTTAATATTTTTTTGAATAATTTTCTTCGTTTTCTATTGAAAAAAATATTTATTATTATTATAATGAACGTATAGAATTGAAAGGATTATAGAAAATTATGGAATTTACTAATGAAATCTTTTTTAATAAACCTTTAACTGTTGGAAGTACAATAATTTTAACGTATTGTGGACAACTATATAGAGAACATTCAAAAGATGTTTCAATTGTATATGGATATGGAGATAATTGGTCCGAAACAGATAGTTGCCCTATGGTAGAAACTGAAAATGGTTTTGAAGTAACACTTACTATTAAAGATTATAATACACTTAATTTCTGCTTCTCAAATAGTTTTAATATTTGGGATAATAATTCAGGATTTAACTATATTGCTTCTATAAGACCAAAACAAGATTCTCAAGGAGATATCCAAAATACTGAAACTTCAATTGAAGAAAAAACTCAAGAAGAAACAGAAGAAAAAACTCAAGAACAAGCTGAAAACGAAACAGAAAATACTGCAGAATTTTCTGAAAAAAGTCAAGATGATATTGAAACTGTATTTGCTTCTCTTCTAGATTCTATATTGGATGGTACAAACGATAATAATGAAACAATTGACATTTCAAACTTGTCTGGCTTTGGTCTTCAATCAGTTGATGAAATTAAAGAAGAAGATATGATAAATTGTGATAATATATTTGCAGAATTATTTGAAGAATTAACATTAAATGATAACCAAGAAAATGTTGTTACTGCTCAAGTAGTAGAAGAACAACCAGAACCAAAAGCAGAAATTACAAACTATGACAATTATGATGCTCAAGAATTAGATAGCTTAATGGATAATTTATTAGCATCAATTTCTGATACTGCTGAAACAGCTGATTTTGCAACACCAGTTCAAAAAATAGAATCTCAAGATATCAGTAATGAAAAAGTTGGTTTACCTGCAACAATCGAAAAAGAAGATTGGGTTGATAAAGTAATTAATTTCTCTTATAGTGTAGGCAAAAAAGTTTCTACAGCATTCAAAAAATTTGGTACTTTAGTAAAACTAAAAGCAAAAGAACTTGGAATTTTAAATGATAATAATAAATAAATCTTCGTAACTAAGTAAAACAAAAGTCTAATTGTAAGTTTACAATTAGACTTTTTAATTTTCATTTTATGATTCTCTATTTAGTATCTATCATCGTTTTTTCTTAAAAAATTCCAACAATTTCTCCATTTTCATTAATATCAATTTTCTCTGCAGCTGCTCTTTTTGGTAGTCCAGGCATTGTTACTATCTTTCCTGCTTTTGCAACTACAAATTCTGCTCCATTCTTCAATTCCACATCTTTGATTGTAATTTCAAATGGCTCATCACACAATAAATTCTTAGCATTATCTGAAAAAGAATATTGTGTTTTAGCAATACAAATTGGATAATTTTGGGCTAATCCTGTTCTCTCGATTTCTAATATTTTTAGTTCTGCCTCTTCTGAATATTTTACTCCTACTGCACCATAAACATTTTTGCTAATTGCTTCAATTTTTTGCTTAATACTATCTTCCAATTGATATGCAAATTTTAATTCCTTCTTATTCTTACAAAGCTTTACTACTTTTTCTGCTAAATCCGTTGCGCCATTTCCCCCATCAGCCCAAACAGTAGCTAAACTCAACTCTATTCCTAATTCTTCTAAGCTTTTTTTCAGTATTTTTATTTCCTTTTCTGAATCATTTTGATATTTATTGATTGCAACAACTACATTAGTATGGAATACATTTTTTAAATTATTAACATGATGGATTAAGTTCTCTATTCCCTTCTCTAATAATTCCACATTTTCTTCGTCACAATTTTTCACACTTGCTCCACCATGATATTTTAAGGATTTTAATGTTGCTACACAAACAACACCATCTGGACTCAAATTCTTTGTTCTACACTTAATATCTAAAAACTTTTCTGCTCCAAGATCAGCTCCAAAACCAGCCTCCGTTACAACATAATCTCCTAACTTTAAAGCTAAACGTGTTGCTCTAATAGAATTACAACCATGAGCAATATTGGCAAATGGTCCACCATGTACAATACTTGGAGTATGCTCCAAACTTTGTACTAAATTTGGTTGCATTGCATCTTTTAATAAAACTGTCATTGCTCCATCTGCTTTTAAGTCTTTTGCAAATACAGGTTCCCCTAATTCATTATAACCAATGACAATTTTTCCTAGTCTTCTTTTTAAATCTTTTAAATCTTCTGCTAAGCAAAGAATTGCCATTACTTCGGAAGCAACTGTAATATCAAAAGAATCTTCACGAGAACACATTCCCTTTTCCCCTGATAGACCAATCTCTATTTTTCTTAAAATCCTATCATTTAAATCTACTGCTCTTTTCCATGTTACCTTTTTGATTCCCAATTCATTTCCTGAAAAAATGTGATTATCAATCATTGCAGCAAGCAAATTATTTGCTGCTGTTATCGCATGAATATCTCCTGTAAAATGTAAATTAATGTCAACCATTGGAGCAATCTGAGCATATCCTCCACCAGTAGCTCCGCCTTTAATTCCGAATACAGGTCCTAAAGATGGTTCACGAAGTGCAAGCACTGCATTTTTATTTAACCTATTTAATCCATCTGCTAATCCAATTGCAATCGTCGTTTTTCCTTCTCCTAATGGAGTTGGATTAATTGCAGTTACCAAAATTAATTTTCCATCTTTTTTAGATTGAAGTCTTTGATAAACAGAATCTGAAATTTTAGCTTTATATTTTCCATATAATTCTAAATCTTCTTCATCGATTCCCATTTTTTTTGCAATTTCTGTTATATTTTCTAATTTGGTATTTCTTGCAATTTCAATATCTTCCATGAAACATCCTCCTCTAAAAAATTGTATACATATTTCATTCTTCTGGTGTAAAATTTTCTTCTTTTAAATTCTCTGTATCTAACAAAACAGTAATTCTTTTTTCAGCATTTTCTAATTTCTCATTAGCTTGTTTAGAAAGTTTCATTCCTTCTTCAAAAAGTTCCACAGATTCATCCAAATTTAAATTATCTTTTTCTAACTTATTTGTAATCTCTTCTAATTTTGTCATAATGTTTTCAAAATTTAATTCTTTACTCATATCTCTTCCTCTATTTTACATAAATTTCATAACTTTCATTTACAATATCAACTGCATAGTAAATTTTTGGTTCTTTCGAGGTACTATCTCTAACTGCGACTAAATATTTATCTTCTACCATTCCTTCATTTGTATAATAGCTGTTACTTGTAGGAGGAGCCACTTCTTTTATAATTTCAATTGCCTTTGCTTTATTTTTTACCTCTTGTACTTTGGCTTCCTCTGGATCTACTACAACATTAGAAGTATTTTCCTCTTCCAAATTCTCGTCTTCTTCTGGAACTTTGCTTTCTACAAAACTTTGATCTTCATCTTCTTCTGTTAAACGGTTTTTATTAATCTTTTCTGTTGTTTTATTTAATAAGACAAATGTTCCTCCAATTACTGCTATGCAAAGAATTGGAAATCCTATTTTAATCACTTTTTTCATATTGTTTCCTCCTTGGTTAATTGACTATTGCATCAAATTTTCCATCTTCTACTCTTATTTCCAGCGTATCTCCACTTTTAATGTCTTTCACACTTTTTACTATCTTTTGACTTTCTTTTAAGCTACTAATACTATATCCTCTTGATAATGTTTTTAATGGACTTAAAGCATCTAGCTTGCCAATTGTTTTTGCCATCATTAATTTGCAATCTTTTAATTTCTTGATTCCAGAATTTTCTAGTATTTTAAAATATTTATCTACTAATAAATATCCATCATTTACCTTTTGTAGAGGATTTTGATAAACCATAGAATTCATGCATTTTTCATATCTTAATCTCATTACTTGGGTTTTTGATTTTAAAGCATTTTTTAATCTTCTTTCTTTCAATACTAAATCATACTTTAAATCCGTAACATCCGCTACAGCTAACTCTGCTGCTGCAGATGGAGTTGGTGCTCTTAAATCAGCTACAAAATCACTAATTGTAAAATCAGTTTCATGCCCAACCGCTGAAATAATTGGAAGTCTTGACTCATATATTGCTCTTGCCACAACCTCTTCATTAAATGGCCAAAGATCTTCTAGAGATCCTCCGACCTCTACCAATAATTAATACATCTGCCAACTTTTTTTCGTTCATAATTCTAATGGCTTTAGCTATTTTTTCAGCAGCTCCTTGTCCTTGAACTGGAACTGGTAGCAATCTGATATGTACATTAGGATTTCTTCTTGTACTAACATTAATGATATCTCTAATAACAGCTCCTGTATTAGATGTTAAAACTCCTATTGTTTCAGGCATAAATGGAATTTTCTTTTTATGAACTTCTTCAAATAGACCTTCTTTTTCAAGTTTTTCTTTCAATTTTTGATATTGCAAATATAAGTCTCCAAGTCCATCTTCGTCCATCTGTTTACAATAAATCTGATAAACTCCATCTCTTTCAAAAACAGAAACTGTTCCAAAAATAATAACTTTCATTCCATCTTTTGGCTCGAACTTCATCATTTCTGCGTATGTCTTAAACATCACACATTTTATCAAAGAATTTTCATCTTTTAAGGTAAAATATAAATGCCCTGTGTAATGATGTTTGAAATTCGATATTTCACCCTTTACAAGGACATTATTTAAATATTCATCTCCGGTCAATTCTGTTTTTTACATACTTATTTAATTCTGTAACACTAATCGGATCAATTTTCACTTCTATTCCTCTTCTAATCCTTTTTCTTTTACTACACTCGCCAAAATTCCATTAATAAAAATAGGAGCTTGGTCATCTGCATATTTCTTAGCAAGCTCAACAACTTCATTGATTGCTATTTTATATGGTAATTCTAAATATAGCATTTCGAAAATTGCGATTTTAATTAAACTTAAATTTATTTTTGAAATTCTATTTAAACTCCAATTCTTCTTTAAATTACGAGTAATTAAATCATTGATTTCATCTTGATGTTCTTCTATTCCTTCTTTGATTTCTTTTAAATAATCTTGTACTTCTTCTTCAGTAATGTCATTGTTCTCAAAAAACAAACTTAGACAATCTTCATCTGTTTCTTTTTGAATTTCAATTCCATAAACTAGCTTAAAAGCTAATTCTCTCATTGCTGACCTTTGCATATTTCCTCCTAAAATTTATCAATTAAATTTTTCAATTTTTCTTTTACTTGTTCTTTATTTTTTTGTACATAATTTCCAAGCCACATTCCAAAAATCACAATTAGAAAACCAACTAATATTTTCGTTAGACCTGTACATGCAATAATAATCGCAATTAATCCACCAATAATTGCACCCCTGTGATCAGTCAAGAATTTTTTGAAATCATTAGAATCATTCATTATTTTCTACTCCTTTTTTCTCTACTTCAACTGGATTTTTTTCGGTAGTATTAGTATTATTATTATTTTTCTTTGATTTCTTATTAGAAATATTTTTTATTTTTATATTTACATATTTTACTTCTAAGTCTGCTGTTTGTTTTAATGCCTCTTTTACTTTTCTTTGTAGTTCTGCTGAAATATCTTTTAAAGCTACTTCTCTTCCTACTCCAATATTAGCCTCTACAACAACATTCTTTTCATCATCAATAAATGTTCTGCTAGAAATACTATCAACACCATCTATCTCTTTTCCAACTCCAGCTACTAGGCTTTCCAAACTTTCTTTAGAAATGATTAATTTTCCACTTTCGTTTTCTAGAATAAGACCTTCTCTTCCTTCTCTAGATACTTTTTCTCCAAAAGCAATTTCCTTAATAGCAAATATTGCTAAAATTGCAAATACTGCAAAAAATACTTTTGACCAAAATTCTCCCTCAAGAATATCTTCCATCATATTAGACCCTAAATCTGGAGCTAATATTCCGCTAAGTGTAAGCATTGATACTACTGAAATAAATAATACAATACTTGCAAATGTTACTGATACAATTTTTTGAAATAAAGTCATTTTATTCTTCTTCCTTTCCTTCATCTTTTTCCGTAATAGCATGAACCCCTTGAACGTTTACATTTACCTCTGATACCTTTAACCCTGTCATTGTTTCTACTGATTTTTTGACTTTTGTTTGAATTTCAAATGCAACATCTGGAATTCTAGCACCATATTCTACAATAATATTTACATCTATTTTTACTGTTTTTTCATTAACATCAACTTTTACACCTTTTGTGTAATTTCTTTTACCACTAATTGCTTCTGTAATCCCAGCAAGTGCTCCACTCATGCCATATACACCAGGAATTTCAGCAATTGCAATTCCAACATACATTGCAACAGCATCATTAGCAATTTTAATATTGTTCACAGTTTCAACTTCTTCCTCAGTTGAATTCTCTTCTACAATTGTAAGTTCTTCAGATGGAATATTGTTATTTTCAACATTCTCTACATTCTCAACATTTTCATTGTTTTGATTGTTATCATTATTTTCTTCCATAACTACACTCCTTTTTATTATGAGTTCTAATTTTACATTTATATTGTACCAATTCATTGTGTTTTTTACAATAGTTTTTAATAATTTTTAAAACGACTTCCGAACTGAAATTGAATTCCCTCTCAAGAAATCTGAAATTGGCATCCTTTTTGCATTTTCTCCTTGAATTTCTAGAACAGACAAAATTCCTTGCTTTGTTTGGATAAACAAACCTTTTTTCTCGCTTGCTAGCAAAACTGTTCCAGCTTCTAGATGGGTAGACTCTTCTGTTCCAGTCTCATTCAAAAATTCTCTTTCTGTTAATATTTGTAATTTCCAAAACTTTATCTTTTTCCCATTTAACTCAGAATAAATACCAAATCCAGGCGTTAATCCTCTCATTAAATTTTTTATTTGAATAGCATCTTTTTCATTCCAATCAATTTTAGACATTTCTTTTTCAATCTTAGGAGCAATCACAACTTCTCCTTCTTGTACTGTTCTATGAATTATTCCATTAGAAATATCATTTACTGTTTTTACTAATAATTTTGATCCAATATCAGCTAATCTATCCCAAAGTTCTCCAGCAGTTTCTTCTTCTCCAATTGAAACTACTTCTTTTTCAATAACATCTCCATCATCCATTCCAACATCTAGGTACATAGTGCAAACTCCAGTCTCTTTATCTCCATTAATAATTGCCCATTGGATTGGAGCTGCTCCTCTATATTTTGGCAAAAGTGATGGATGAACATTAATACATCCATTTGGAAATATTTCCAAAAAAGCCTTTGGAAGAATTTGACCATATACTACTACACATGCAATATCAGCTTTTAAATCTTTTAATTCTTCAATTAACTCCGGATTTTTACGTACTTTTTCAGGTTGAAACACTCTGATACCATGCTCTACCGCAAATCTCTTGACATCAGACTCTGCCATTTGCATTCCTCTGCCCTTTGGCTTATCTTGTGCAGTCATTACGCCCACAATCTCATGTTTTCCACTTTCATATAATGCCTTTAAAGAAACAACTGCAAAATCAGGTGTTCCTACAAAAAGAATTCTCATATTTAAAATCTCCTTTATGAGGATCCAATAGGATTCTCATAGTTATTTATTTTTTGATTTACTTTTTTTCTTATCTTGAGTTTCTGGAGTTACAGTTTCCAGTGTTCCAGGTTCTACAACATCTACAAATAGTTTTCCATCTAGATGATCTATCTCATGTGCTAAAGCTTGTGCTAATAAATCTTTTCCTTTAATTCTAACTTGTTTTCCTTCTAAATCCAAAGCTACAACTTCAATTTCTTTTGGTCTTCTCACTTTTCCAAATTGGTTTGGAAAACTCAAGCAGCCTTCATCACAAATTTGTTCCCCTTTTGTTTTTACAATTACTGGGTTAATTAAGATAAATTGCATTCCTTCTTCATATAAATCAATTACAATGACTCTTTTTAAAATACCAACTTGAGGAGCAGCTAATCCAACTCCATCATATTTGTGCATGGTGTCCATCATATCTAAAGCAAGTTCTTTGATTTTATCGTCAATTACTTCAACCTCTCTTGAACGTTTTCTCAAAATCTCATCATTATCATATCTAAGATTCCTAATAGCCATTTCAATTTCCTCCTATTTCTATTTCTCTATGTATTATTAGGATTAATATCAACTGTTATTGATGTTTTTTTTGCATTTTCAGTACCTTGAAAAGACATATTAATAGCTTTTAACATACTAGAATTCACTTTTCCTTTTATAATAATTCTCCATCTAAACTTATTTTTTATCTTATCTATCGGAGCTGGAACCGGTTTAAATACCATTCCATTGCTTCCATTGATATATTTTTGTAAATTTCGATAGAAAATATTAGAATATTTTACAATTTCATCTAAGTCCGTTCCTGCAAACTTGATTAATATTATATCGCAAAATGGCGGATATTTCAAGACTTTTCGCAATCCAATTTCTGTATCATAGAATTTATCATAATTTTGCTCTTTGCTATCCAAAACTGCATAGCTGTCTGGATTATAAGTTTGAATGATAACTCTTCCCTTTTCTTTTTCACGACCTGCACGTCCTGCTACTTGAACTAAAGTTTGAAATGTTCTTTCTGTCGCACGATAATCTTCAATATTAAGGCTACTATCTGCACTAATGACTCCAACTAAAGTTACATTTGGAAAATGGTGACCTTTTACTACCATTTGAGTCCCTATCAATATATCAATGTTCTCATTTTTAAATTGATTTAGTATCGTTTCATGTGAATTCTTAGCAGTCACTGTATCAATATCCATTCGAATAGTCGAACAATTTGGAAACATCTTATGCACTTCATCTTCTAGTTTTTGTGTACCAGTTCCAAAATACTTAATATTTTTGCTATTACATTCTGGACAAAATTGCAGATTACTCATTTCAAATCCACAGTAATGACATTTTAATTTATTCTCAAACTTATGATAAGTAAGTGTAATATTGCAGTTTTTGCATTTGGCTGTATATCCACAATCTCTACAAATTACAAAACTTGAATATCCTCTTCTATTCAAAAACAAAATGGTTTGCTTTTTCTTTTTCAAATTTTCTTCTATCTCATCTTTTAGCCTATTACTTAGCATTGATCGATTGCCGAGAAGCCAATTCTTGTCTTAAATCAATAATTTCCACTTCTGGAAGACTTGCTTTATTTGCTCTATTTCTTAAAATATATAAATGATTCTCTTTCTCTTCCTTTTGAATCTGATAAAATGTTGTTACATCTGGTGTAGCACTTCCTAATACTAATGGACAATGATTTTGACTCGCCAAATACTTGGCTAAATCTTTGGCATGATACATTGGTGTCTTATCTGATTTATAAGACATATCATGTTCCTCATCAATAATGATAATTCCTAAATTCTGAACTGGTGCAAAAATCGCAGATCTAGCTCCAATTACAATTTTCGCATCTCTTGATTCGATTTTACTCCATTCGTCAAATCTTTCTCCATTAGATAACTTGCTATGCAAAACTGCTATTTTTTCTTCTCCAAAACGAGCCAAAAATCGATCTACCATTTGTGGCGTTAAAGAGATTTCGGGAACTAGAACAATTGCTGTCCTTCCTTTACTTACAACCTCTTCAATCAATCTTAAATAAATTTCTGTCTTCCCAGAACCAGTAATACCATATATCAAATTATTCGAAAATTCCTGATGTTCAATACTATATTTTATTCCATTAAAACAAATTTGTTGCTCCTCTGTTAATACTTTTGCTTTATCTCTTTTTATATTTTTATTAATAAAAGGATTTCTAGCCATTCTTTCTTGTCTAAACTCGATATATCCATGCTTTTCTAAAGTCTTTAATATCGCATGAGAACTGTCTGTAAGAGTAATTAAATCTGTAATATAAATTCCAGAATTTTCATATAAAAATCTTAAGATTCGAATATGCTTCTCACTTTTAATTACCTTTTCTGCAATTAAAACTTCCATTTCATCCTGTTCTTTTGCTAAATAAACAAAATTCCCAGTTTTTTCCTTGATTCTATTATCTAACTCTTTAGAAGCCGTACCTGGTGGCAACATTAATTTAATACATTCTGAGATATTACAAAAATATTTTTGAGACATAAGTTTAGCAAGTTCAATTCTTTCCTTACTCATGAAATCCCCTTCACAAGAAGAAATCTGCTTATTGGCATATTCAGAAGTCTCTTTAATTCCTAAAACAAATCCATCCTCTAATGTTTTAGAACGTCCAAAAGGCACAAAAACTCTACTACCTACATGAATGTTTTCTTCTAGTTCTTGTGGTATTTCATAATCAAATATTTTATTAAGAGCTTTCGCATTATTGTTCAAAATAATTTCTGCGTACATCAGTTCTCCTTAAAAAATATAAAGTATTTTAAAGGAGAGGGTTAAAATATGTTTGAACTCTCTCCCCTAAATTATTTATTTTTTTCTTCTATCTCTTCTCTATGTTCTTGTTTTATGATAGTTTGAATAATATCTAAAGCTTTCTCTAAATCATCATTTTTCATTACATAATCATAAATACTCATCTTTGATTCTTCATAATCAAAACGATTCAATCTTAATGTAATCTCTTCATGTGATAATTGATCAATTCTATTTTCTAATCTTCTTTGTAATTCTTCTTTTGGAACTCTTAAAAAGATGGTAACTACTTTAATTCCCATATCTTTTAATAAACCTTTTAGTTTTTCAGTTCCGTTAACATCTATATCTTTAATGACGATTCCATCTCTAGCTTTTTCATTGATTAATTTCTTAGAAGTGCCATAATAATGATTGTGATGAATATCGTATTCATAGATATCTCCATTTTCAATTAATTGTAGAAATTCCTCTTTTGAAACAAAATTATAAGAAACTCCAGGGATATCATCTGCTCTAGGAGCTCTTGTCGTATAAGCAGGAACTGTAGAAATACTTGTATCTCTCTTTGTTAGTTCTTTAATAATTGTATCTTTTCCTGCGCCTGCTACTCCAGATAATATTACTAACATTATTTTTCTTCCTCCTCTTGTTCTTCTTGAGACATATCTGCTCTGTTGGCAATTGTTTCTGGTTGAACTGCAGAAAGAATAATGTGACCAGAATCCATTATAATAACAGATCTAGTTCTTCTTCCATAAGTTGCATCAATTGCTGTTTTAGAATCTCTAGCATCTTGAATCATTCTTTTGATTGGAGCTGATTCAGGACTAATAATTGAAATAATTCTTTCCTGAGATACCATATTTCCAAAACCTATATTTACTAATTGCATATTATCAATCTCCTTTATTCAATATTTTGAATTTGTTCTCTAATATTTTCGATTTCTGTTTTCAAATCAACAACTAAGTTGGTTACTTCTAAACTACTTGTTTTAGAGCCAATTGTATTTGTTTCTCTATTAATCTCTTGTGTTAAGAAATCTAATTTCTTTCCAATTGGAGAAGATTCCTGTAATAATTTTCTAAATTGACTTACATGGCTCTTTAATCTAGTTAATTCCTCTTCTACAGAAACTTTATCAGAATAGATAACAACCTCTTGCGCTAAACGAGCTTCGTCAACCACATCAGTTCTTAGCATTTCTTTAATTCTTTCTTCTAATTTTACTATATATTCATCAACAAGTCCAGCAGATTTTTGAGTAATTTCAGAAATTTTAGCTTCTAATACATCTAATCTCTTTTCAATATCTTCTTTTAATTTATTTCCTTCAAAATTTCTCATCTCTAAGAATTTATCAATTGCTTCTGATAGTGCTATACTTACTTCTTTAAAGATTAAATCTTCATCATTTTCATCATCTCTTTTTAGAACATCTGGCATTTTTGCAATATCAATGACATTAAAATGATGATCAATTCCTGTTTCTTCTCCTAATTCTTTTAAATCTTTAATATAGACCTTTGCTAATTCTTTATTAAAGCTAATAGAGCTTTCATCAGCTGAATTGTCTCTAAACTCAATATATACGTCAATTTTCCCTCTAGAAATTTTGTTAGCAACTTCTTGTCTAATTTTATATTCAATTCCATTTAAAGAACGAGGTAAACGAATTCCAATATCACAATATTTATGATTGATTGATTTAATTTCTACTAAATACTCTCTACCTTCATTTTCGTATTTTCCACGGCCAAAGCCGGTCATACTTCTAATCATTTTTCTTCTCCTCTTTTTTCTCTTTCATTTTCTTTATTTTTTCTTGTCTAGCTCTTTTGCGCATTTCATTTTCAGCTTTTTGCAATTTTAATGTTTTAGTACTTTGTTCATCAAGATATCCTTCTTTGTCCTCTTTTACCAATTCTTTAATATCACTCATATTTTCTTTCAAATAACTGTGTCTCATATGGAAAAATGTTATAAATGATTTAATCACATAATAAATTGCAAATCCTGTAATTACAGTTTTCATAAATCCAAGATTAGACTTTGAAATATACATATATGGAACAAATAATGCTCCTATACTAAAAACTAAAAACTCTATTCCATAAATTCCAATTATTCCTGAATCTTTTTGGTAAGCTGTTTCTAAAATTCCAATTGCAATCATAGCACAAACGATTTCAATCATGTCCATATAGCGATCAAAGTCTTTCATATATAATTTATCAAAAGAAACATTGATAATTAAGGTAATTGCTAACATTGCTATAAATATAAGACAATTGAAAAAAATGTGATTCATAATATTTTTCTTTACTTCAACAGGAAGCATTTTTCTATTTTCAATTACATCTGGAAGATTTTTTTGATTCTCATTTCCCATCTTATTTATCCTCTGTACTTTCTAATTCATAATTTATAATTGCAGTGATTGCTAAACACACTGTTTCTGTTCTTAAAATTCTTTTTCCTAATGTTACAATTTTTGCTCCCGCTTCTTTAAAAGATGCTATTTCTTGTTCTTCAATTCCACCTTCAGGACCAATTACAACTGCAATTTTCACTTCATCTTTCCCATGTAAAGATTGTAAAGCTTCTTTTAATCCATTTTGATTTTCAGCTTCATATGCTACTAGCACTATATCATAATTTTCAAAAGATTGACAGATATTTTTTACATTTTCTATATTTTTTATCAAAGGAATCTTATCACGGCCACTCTGTTTTGCTGCTACCTCAGCAATTTTCTGCCATCTAGTCATTTTCTTTTCTTTGTCTTTTTCATCAATTTTAACTACACTTCTTTTAAAAACGACTGGTATAAAAGAGTTCACGCCAAGCTCTGTTCCTTTTTGAATAATTAATTCCATTTTATCTACTTTTGGAAGGCCTTGAAAAATATCTATTTCAACATTACTTTC
>JAFUWA010000017.1 GCA_017477355.1 Clostridia bacterium | reverse complement strand
TTATTAATTAAAGAGCTTTTATACAATTTCTGATTTTAAATACAATTTTACAATTATAATTGTACCAAAAAGATATTGATATATCAACGCAAAAAAATTATATAATTGTATGTATTCGTTTATTTCAATGGTTTATATGCTATTTTAAATCTGTATTGCATTTTTGTTTCAAAGTTATTACATTTTCTTAAAAATCTTATAAATATATTAAAATCATAACCAGCTTTTACAAGCATATCACCCATAATATTTTGTCACATTTCTTGGTAGCATAATTACTTCTCCTATATTTTACTACTATTATGTATTGTATCAATAAATTCAAGTATTCTTCTTATCGAAAAGTTTAAATACCTTCGGGTTATGAGTTCACTATCTCCACTATCTCTTCTCCATGTAAATCTATCTTTACCCTCGTTAATATCCCATTCTCTTTCAATTCATCAACACTTTTTGGCATATAAAGTAAAAGATTTTCTAATTCTTGATTAGTGAAGATATAATAAGCAGGAATTTTTCTTTCTTTAGATTTTCTGGTTCTAAACTCAACTAATCTTTTTCGTAATTTCTCTTTATCAACTTCTTCTAGTTCAA
This sequence comes from Clostridia bacterium, assembly GCA_017477355.1. Classification (GTDB taxonomy): domain Bacteria; phylum Bacillota; class Clostridia; order TANB77; family CAG-508; genus Scatovivens. The sequence goes on along the minus strand of JAFUWA010000017.1, from coordinate 37,019 downwards.
ACTTCTCAATATACTCTGCTCTATAATCAACTTTACTTTCAATTGTCAGCATCAAAAATCTATCCGAGTATTCTTTCATTTGCTTTGGAGATAATAAATCACTTTTTTCTATATTAACTTTATCATTCTTCAAATGTTCAACTAAATTATCTGATCTAATTACGATATTTCTTATATTTTCTGGTGCATCTGCTAACTTCAAACTACCATCACTTCTAGACATTACAACCAAAATCTTATAATAGTCATCAAATGTTTTCTCAAACAAGCTACTAATTAACTTATTATGATTACTTTCCCAAATTTTCTTCAAAATTTCCTTATGTTTCTCTGCTTGTCTAACTGGTGAATACATACTCTTTTTAACTTTTCTATTTCCAGAAACATACTCTCTTGTAAATTCTCCTTTTGAATCTACAATAACATCTCCTACTAAGTTTTTGCATTCCACAAGATAAGCATGGGCTGCTGTAATAATAATATAGTCTATTTGCGCTTTGCTATCACCAATTTGTATTGTAATATCACGCAATACATACATTCCAATGTCTGCATCTTTTAATTCATATGCAATTTCGTCTTCACCTTTTAATCCATATTTTACCATCAAATATTCATCATTCAATTTCTCGTTATCTGGATATTTTTTCTTTAGTTCTTCTAAAACTTCATATTTTCTTTTTAAATCATTACCATTTTTAGTAAATACTGTTTCTCTAAATTTACCAAAAAGCATCTTTTACTCCTTATCATTTGTAACTAAATATTTCCAACTTCAATCCCATTCTCCAACAGCATCTCTGCTAGTATTCCATTCCCATCAACAAGTTGTCCATTAAACTCTCCGCTGTAGATTTTTCCAACTCCGCATGACGGGCTTCTAGCTTGAAGGATTGCTGTCTTAATTTCTAATTTCTTGGCAAGTTCTAAAACTTCTTTTGCCCCGCATTCAAAGTTTTCTGTAACATCTGTTCCGTCATTTGTAATAACGTGTCTCTTACCATCAATAATTCTAATTTCAGCTGGCTTTCTTGGAGTTGATAAACCTCCCAATTGCTCTGGGCAAATTGGGATTGCTTCACCTCTTTTTACCATTTGGAAAATCTCTTCATTGTAATTGTTTCCACCGCTGTATTTACAATTTAAACCAGCCAAACACGCACTTACTAAAATCATTTTTTCTCCTCTGCCTCTTCCAAGAAAATTCTTTTTTGAAAAGCGCCTCTTTTTTCTACTTTTGCTGTTCTTACTTTCTCAAATTCTTCTCTAGAAATGTCCATAGAAGATAGAATTCCATAGATAACTTCCACAATATCTGCTAGTTCTTCTACATTATTATCTTCTAAGTATTCCGCTACCTCTTCTTGTAACTTTTGATTTAGTTCTTTTCTATATTCTTCATTTTCCAAAATTCTTGTTCTTGCAATTCTTCCATCTGCTTCGATAATTTCTGGAATTTTATCTCTTACTAATTTATGATATTCTTTCATTTTTTCTCCAATCCTTTAAAAATATCCTATTTTTGCCATTTTACCTATTAATCCTTTTACTTATTAATCTTTAATTTATCAAAACTTTTCTTACTTAACATTCTTCAACTTTTCATTCAATTTTTGATATACCGGTTTCATCATTTTCTCATTGGTTACAGTTAAGACCTCATCAATTGGAACCCATTTCACACCGCTATTTTCGTCTTCTTTTATTCTAGTTAAATCGTGTTCATCAGCTTCCCAAAGGTAGCAACAGTCAAAATGCATATGTGTTGGAACATATTTACCTCTTTTGATATGGCTATCTACTCCTAGAATTTGAAGTCCATAAATTCCGTTGCTTAACAATTTCAAATTGTTTAGCCCAGTTTCCTCTTCTGCTTCTCTTTTGGCAACGCTTTCTAAATCATTTTCTCCATCTGCATGTCCGCCTGTCCATGCCCAAGATTGATAGATATTGTGATAAATCATCAATACCTTTGTTCTTTCTTGATTCACAATCCAGTTAGAAGCTGTAAAATGAAATAATTTATTCTCTCTTGTTAAAACATCATCATATCCTTCAATACATTTTAGCATCATGTCTTTGTCTGCTTCTTCTTGTTCATTGTAAGGAATATATTTTTCTATTTGTGCTTTGAAATTCATTTTCTTCTCCTTTTACTATTCCGTTTTTTCAGTCAAATTTACTATTTCACTTTATATCAAAACCTGTATTGAATCTCTTAAGTTTTCGATTAGTTTCCGCTTTCCTCTGCTTCTGGCTCTTCTGGAGTTGGATTTTCTGGTTCAGTTCCAGGCTCGCTTCCAGAGCCACCTTCTCCTTCTCCAGAATTTTCTCCTGTTTCTCCAGTATCTCCTCCTTCTTCGTTGTCTCCTTCATTATCACCTTCATTGCCTGGTTCCTCATTAGGATCTTCGCCTTCTTCAGATCCTTCTCCTTCAGAACCACCACCATTGACTCCTGGAGTTACCTCGTTAGAAACTGTGTTTCCTACAGTATTAGATGATACTGTATTATTCACTGTATTGCTTATTGTGTTACTTACAGTATTGTTTACTACTTTATTCTCTGGTTTTGTTACCTTATTTTCTGGTTTGTTTTGGGATGGCTTTTGTTGATTATCGTTTGATGGCTGTTCTGTTGGTTGCTCTTCTACTTGTTCTTGCTCTTGATCTTCATTTTTCCAAGGATTTCTTTCATCTGGGTCCGTTGGATCCCAACCTCTACATCTTTCATTATCAGAAATCTTTGGAGCTGATGGTTTTCCAAGTGGACCTGGGTCATCACTCGTATAGAATTCTACCATTGTTCCACCTCTACAATTATTGTAAATCCATTTTGCATCTGATACCATTAGTCTTACACATCCAGCAGAAGCTGTTGTACCCAATTTATCAAACTCCCAATACTCTAAGCTATCTGGTGATTGGGCTGTATATGGAACAGAATGGAATAAAATGCTTCCTACAATTCTAGTAGAATATTGGCCATAAACTCCACCAATCAAAGTTCCCCATTTATAGCCATCACTTGTTTTATAAACTCCACTTTTGGGTGTTGCTCTTCCACATGAGCAAATCATTGCTTTTACTGGAACAGTATAATTTCCTTCACTATCTTTTCCATAAACAGTAACTGTATTTGCTCCATAATTTACTTTGATATAATAAGAAGCTTTTCCAGTTTTAATTTCTTCTGGCTTTACTTTTTCTGCTTCTAATTGCTCTTCAGATACTTCTTCTGATTCTTGCAAAACAACTGCTTCTTCTATTTCTTCTACTTCTTCTTTCTCAGCTGTATCTTGCAGCTCTCCTACTCTTGCTGTTTTTGAAATTACTTCTTCTGTTTTTGATTTGTCTTTTGTTATGATGACAGTTATTAAAAGCACAATAATTACTAATACTGAAACTACTGAAATTCCAGTAACTATTTTCTGTCCTTTACTCATCTTTTTCCAAAAATCAAAAATCTTCATATTCTCTCCTAATTTATTGCTTTACCCAATTTTTAATCGTTTCTTCTAATTCAGAATCAGCTAAATTTCCTACATCATATTTGGTTCCATCTGCATCTACAAATCTGCTTCCATATCCTTCAAGTGTTGAAATATAAAATGTGCATTTTCCAACTTCTAAAATAATATATTCATCATCTGTTAATTTTGAAAAATCCATGTTTTCTAAATAAGGATAATCACGATAAGTGCATTTTTTCAAATTACCAATAACATAATTTAAATTTTCTTCATCAATAATATTATAATTTCTTCCTTCGTAATGAAGTAAAATTTCATCTGTATCTAATAATTCTAATACACCACTTTCATTATTCTTGTAAATATCTTCTACATAATCTTCAAAACCACTATCAAAGACAATATAACAATTATCTTCTTCATTTTCTAAATGTCCAACTGCAGATGCATAGTAAACTTGAATCTTTGTTCCATTATTAAAATCTACTGTATAAATTAAATCTTCTCCTTCTGATAAATCTTCTTTTGTTGTCAATTTTCCATAAGAAAGATGTTCTATCATCTCTTTAATTTCAGCATCTTCTGTAATCACTAAATCTTCAGAATCATTTTGTTCATCTGTAATTGTTATTTTTGTTGATTGAAATCCCTGTAGTTCTTTTACTCTTTCTTTTTCTAATACACTATTTAACTTTTCCACTAATTTTTCAGATACCTGTGTTAAATAGAAATTAGATTCGTCTCCAGCTTCTAAAGCATCTTCTTCATACAAATAAGCATATTCGTTTCCTGGGTCAAAAACCAAGAAACGATTTTCGTCTATTACTAATTCGCAAGAACCATATACAATAACATCAAATTCATCTTGAAGTTTGACTTCTTTAAAATCTTCTTTATCTAAAAGATTCTTTACTTCTTCCAAGTCTTTTCCTTTTACCTTAATCTCTAGTACATCTAGATAATCCTTATCCACGCTTAGAATTGCTTTAAGAGTTTCCATGTTATAACCATAGGCATACTTCAATACCATCTCTTGTGTATCATTTTCTTTCTCTTCATATTCTGGCTCTTCTTGCCCTGTTGGATTTTGTACCTCATTTGTGGTTTGGTTTGCAGTTTGGCTCTGACTCAAAGTTTGATTTGGGTCAAATGGCTGTGGCTGATTTGCCTGTTGATCTTGCTTTATCAAATAAGCTAATCCTGCCATTAGTCCTATTAAAACTATAACAAAAAATATAATTAATCCTTTCAACGTCCCTAATTTGTAGCTCTTTGCCATATTTTTTCTCCTTTACCATTATTTTTCTTTTGTTTTTTACAATTCATAATGATTGATTTCGCAATTGTTAAAATATTTATAAATGTTTCCATCTTCTGGAATTCCATTAAAATAGTAATATGTTGCTCTTAAAACGCCTCCATGAGCAACAATCAAAACGTTTTGATAATCTTTCTCTTTCAATTCATTTAAGAACTCATGTACTCTTCCAAAGAAAACTGGAATTGTCTCTGCTCCTTCTATATTAAACTTATAATTATAATCAAAAAATTTATCATCTGGAAATCCATTTTCTTCTCGATAAGTTCCATCTATTTTTCCAAGAGTTCTTTCTTTCAATCTATCATCATAGATTACAGGAATGTGATTTGCATTTACGATTTCACAGGTATGTCTTGTTCTAATAAGTGGTGAACAATAAATCATGTCTAAAGGTAAATCTTTTACTACCTCTCTTGCTTTTTCTGCATCTGCTATTCCCTCTTCAATAATATCTTCATCTGTTTGTCCATTTAATTTTCTGTCTTTATTCATTTGTGTAAGGCCATGCCTCATAATATATAAATTCATCTTGTTCTCCTTTGTTATTTTTCCAACAATACTATATCATATTTAAAGGTATTTTTCTACTAAATTTATAAAAAAAGCAATGGCGGGAGTCAGATTTTCTCCAACCCCCGTCATTGCTTATCTTTCGTCTTTTACTACTGTCACTGTATTGATCTTCCCTCCATCCGTTAGGTGGTATAAGTCGTTCGGACATCTTTTTGCAACTTTTTCCATGTGATTCATAAACTGTGGGATGTTTCCTGTAAGGATCGTTCTGTTCAAGAAATTATCCCACCCTCTGAATGTGCATAAGATTTTGTACGGCTTTCCCTCTAAAAACTGTTTCAACTTGTTCCAATTTTCTTCCTCGTCTGGCATGAGCGGACAATGCGGTACGCAGTTCTGTAAAATGACTACGCGTTCTCCTTTGTAGGAGTACCTGGGTCCTTCTTGCCTCTTCCGTTTCCGGTAAAACATAGGATCCTCCTTTCATCTTCGCCTTCCGGCTTTTTAGTCTTTTTTATTTTATCATCTTCTTTAAGTTATGTCAACTCTTTCTAAGATTTCTGCTAACTTTAAGCCTCTTTGATATCCTTCTTTATAAAAATCTTCTATAGATTCCTTCATATACTCATTACGATAACAAAGCTCTAATGTAATTGGTCCATCATAACGATTTTCTTTTAATTTTCTCATTACAAATTCCCAATCGATTGTCCCATCAAATGGTAACAAATGCTCATCATAATTTGCATGGTTATCATGTAAGTGTATCATATAATATCTATCTTTAAAGAATTCGTAGTTAAACTCATCATGAAAATGAACATGAATATGTCCTGCATCCATACAAAGGCCAACTGTCTCATCTTGAATTGCTCCTAGAACATATTCTAAATACCCTTGGTATCTTGTGTTTTCAAGTCCTAATTTCATTCCAAGCTCTTTGGCATGGTTTACAATTTTTTGAATTCTTGCAAGTCCAACTGGATTATACATCGGAACATCAATACGTGTTGTAAGATGCATCATTGCTTGATAAATTCCTCTTTCTTTCAAAACATCTAAGTCATCCATATAACTTTGTGTTAATTTATCTCCAACTTCACCTTCTATCCAAATGTCATTGATATATTTGTAACCTAAATGGCAGAAGATAATATTTAAACCGCACCTTTTACAATAATCAATTACTTCTAATTCATCATAATCGATATCTTCTCTATGATAATATTGCACAAAAACATTTTTAAATCCTGCTTTACAAATAGCATCTACTGTTTCGAATGGAGTAACACCTCTATTATCACCTTGCACACAAACCGCTAATTCTTTCATAATCTCCTCCTACAATCTCAAATTTATTTTTCTTTTATATCACAAAAACTAACATATTACAAGTTTTATTTGAAAATAAAAAAGGGGGAAAAGTGGTACGTCCCATTTTCCCTCTTTGACTTTACATATATTTACATAATTTTTCTGCAATTCCAGTATAATCTTTAGGCTCTAATTCGAGTAATCGATTTTTATCTTCTTCGCTTATTTCTTGTTTTTGAACCAGTTCTCTCAAATCTTCCAGATGTACCTCTTTTCCTCTTGTTGCCTCCTTTAAAATCTCATATCCTTGATTGATTTTATTTTTTCTTAAAACAGTCTGAATTGCTTCTGCTAACACTTCTGGAGAAGTTTCTAAACCTGCCTTTAAAACATCTTCATTTACCTCTACTTTTTTCAAACCCTTTATCAAACTATTCATTGCAATTAGCCAATACCCAAATCCAGTTCCAATATTGCGAAGCATTGAGGAATCTGACAAGTCTCTTTGCATTCTCGAAACTTCTAAGTTATTCACTAATCCATCCCAAATACTATTAGCCATCCTCAAGTTTGCTATTGAATTTTCAAAATTAATTGGATTCACCTTATGTGGCATCACAGAAGAACCGACTTCTCCTGAAACTGCAATTTGCTTAAAATAATTCATACTGATATAAGTCCACATATCTAAATTCAAATCTAGTAAAATATTTCCTATTAATTTGAAGTAACTAAATAATGTGCAAATCATGTCATGTGACTCTATTTGCGTTGTTAATGGATTAAATTCTAATCCTTGGTTTTCAACAAATCTGCAGTTAAATTCAAACCAATCTACATTTGGAAAAGCAACTTCAAATGCACTAAATGTTCCAACTGCTCCACTACATTTTCCTTTCAACTTTAAACTTTTTGCCATATCATAAATGGAATTCAAACGATAATGGAAAACAGCGAATTCTTTTCCAACTGTTGTAGGAGTAGCTTTTTGGCCATGTGTATGTGAAAGCATTTGAACAGATTTATACTTTTCTGCAAAATCATGTCTTAATAGTTTTAATAGTTCTTCTAGTTTCCCATTTAAAACATTTTCTCTTGCTCCATTTATCATTCTTCCATAAGCCAAGTTATTAACATCTTCAGAAGTTAACCCAAAATGAATTAAATATTCATATTCTGCTAATCCATTTTCTTCAAACTTGTCTCTTATATAGTATTCAACCGCTTTAACATCATGTTTGGTCGTTGCTTCTTTCATTTTAATTTTCTTAGCTTCAATCAAATCAAATTTTTCTTTTATCAATTGAATTTTTCGATGAATTTCACCTAACTGGTCCATTCTAATTCCAGATATTTCAAAACTTTCAGCAAGACTAAAAAACCAATCTAATTCCACCATCACTCTATTTTTGATTAATGCATATTCGCTAAAATAATCCTTTAAAACTTCTGTGTCCTCTCTGTATCTTCCATCAATTGGAGAAAGATTATATAATTCTTCTACCATTTCGCCCTCCTATACAATAATCATATCTTCACGATCTGCACCAACTCCAATAAATTTAATTGGAGCCCCTGCTAATTCTTCAATTCTATCTAAGTATTTTAATGCTTTTTCTGGCAAATCTTCTTTACGTCTAATATGACTAATCTCTCCGAAATTCCCCTCAAATTCTTCATAAACAGGTTTTACTTTTGCCAAAAATGCTTCATTGTTGGAATATTTCATATCCACTTTTCCATCATGTTCATATCCAACACATAACTTAATTTTATCTAATTTTCCAATTGTGTCAAGATGGTTAATTGCAATTCCTGTTAATCCATTTATCATAACAGTATATTTTAGTGCTGGCAAATCAAGCCATCCGCATCTTCTTGGCCTTTTAGTTGTTGTACCATATTCATGTCCTAACTCGCGAATCAAATCTCCGATTTCATTTTTCTGCTCTGTTACAAATGGGCCTTCGCCTACACGAGAAGCATAAGCCTTGATAACACCATAAACTTCTCCAATATATTTTGCACCAATTCCTGTTCCAGTAGAAACACCACCAATTGTTGGATTAGAAGAAGTAACAAATGGGTATGATCCAAAATCAATATCTAACATTGTTGCTTGTGCCCCTTCGCACAAAATCTTTTCTCCTTTTTCAATAGATTCATGTAGTAAACCAATTGTATCAACAATGTATGGTTTCAAAATCTCGCTATATTCTCGATATTCTTGGATGATTTCTTCTGCATTTAACTCTTCAAACCCATATGTCTTAAAAAGAATATTTTTTGCTTTTGTATTTTCACGAATTTTCTCTTCGAATTTTCCAGAAACAAAATCTTCTGCTCTAATCCCACTTCTTTGGAATTTATCACAATAAGCTGGTCCTATCCCTCTTTTGGTTGTTCCAATTTTATTTTCTCTTTGGGCCTCTTCTAATTCATCCATTTTAATATGATATGGCATAATAATTTGTGCTTTTTCGCTAATATAGAAATTACTGATATCTACATCATTCGCTTTTAAATTTTCAAGTTCTCCTATTAAAACTTTAGGATTAATAACGACTCCATTCCCTAAAACAGCTTTTGTCCCCTTATTTAAAATTCCTGATGGAATTAAATGGAAAGCAAATTTCTTACCGTTTACATTAATGGTATGTCCTGCATTATCTCCTCCTGAAAATCTAACACTAACATCAGCATCTTTTGCAAGGAAATCAATAATCTTTCCCTTTCCTTCATCTCCATAAAAACCACCTAGTACTACATCAACCATAATTTAAACCTCCTCTTGGGAAATGGGGACGTAACACTTTTCCCATTTTTCTTTTTTGGGAAAAGTGGTACGTCCCCATTTCCCACCATTTCCCACACATTTTTCAAAAAATAAAGGATAGACTGATAGCCTATCCTTTAAAATTTCCTGCAACACTCTCTATTTCTTGTAATTCCATTCTGTATTTTTGCTTTACATTTGGGTATTTTTCATGATCTACTTCACTTAAGAACATTTCGTATGGTCTTACCCACATACTTCCATCTCCATATAATCTTCTATAAAGTACCATTTTTTCTTTTGTTTCTGAATGTGTTACTACATCTTCTACTAGATAGTAGTCACCCTTAAAATGTTTGTAAATTCCGTGAATTTTAAGTTCTCTCATAATTTGGTCTCCTTTTTTGTAATCACATTTTTAATTTATCATAAACCTTATTATTTTTCAATCATATTTTGATAAAATTTTGAATATTTATTAATGAATCAACCAGTGATTCAATTTTATAATTCGAAAGGAACTTAATATGAAAGAAAAAATTGTCCGTATTGCCTTTGCCCTTTTGATTATGGCAATTGTTTTATTTCAATTTACCATACTTTCCAGAGCAACAGAAACTCTCTCAAGTGAATTAATTGCTTGGGGATTAAAACGTTCTGATAATCATAACCCTCCCAAGCTAGATTCTGCTTCTCTTGAGATTCTTAATGAATATCATGGTATTGCCATTGGAAATAGTGAAGAAAAAAAATTATACCTTACTTTTGACTTAGGATATGAAGCAGGATATACCGCTCAAATTTTAGATGTCTTAAAAGAAAATGACGTTAAAGCTGTTTTTTTCATTACTGGCCATTATTTAAATACACAGCCAGATTTAGTGAAAAGAATGATAGAAGAAGGTCATACTATCGGAAATCATACAGTAAATCATAAATCTCTTCCTTCTCTTTCTGATAGTGAAATTGAAAAAGAAATTATGGATTTGCACAAAGCTTTATATGACAAATTTGATTACGAAATGACTTATTTTAGACCTCCGAAAGGAGAATTCTCTGAGAAAGTATTAAATATTACTACAAATCTTGGATACACTACTGTTCTTTGGTCATTTGCTTATGATGATTGGGACGAAAATAAGCAAGGACGTGAAGATTATGGAAAAAAGAAAATTTTAGAGAATTTGCACAACCGGAAGTATTCTTTTACTTCATGCCACTAGTAAAGATAATGCAAATATTTTAAATGAAGTAATAAAAAAAGCCCAAGAAATGGGCTATCAATTTCAAGATATTAAAGATTTTCATTAATCATCTGCTGGCTCGTCCCCAGATTGTTGGAAAAACGGCTCTTCTTTTTTAAGATTAGCTGTTTTTTCTTGTGCATCAAATAATTTTTTTCTATATAATCTTTCAATTCTTCGATTATTGCATTCAATTAACATTGGAATAGACTCATCTTTTGGTTCAATTCCAAGACTTAAAAGTGCTCTTTCTAAATCATTTTGACCTGTTGCTTCAAAGAAATGTTTCATTCTAACAACTGTTTCTTGCGGATTATTATAATACTGCTCCATGATATATGGATATACCAATTGGGCTATCATATATCTAGCTCGATAGTCAACTTCCGGAACAGCAAGTTTTCCCATCATTCTTCCTAAAATATAGTCAAATGTTCCATCACTAATATGGTATTTTTGCTGAATCTGTGCTAAATCCTCTTCTGTAATTCTACTTCCTGGTCCACGACTTTCTTTTATTCGCATTAACATCAATTTGGCATAAGTTTCAACAGCATCATCATAATGACTAATGATATTTGCTTTTTCCATATTAGTTGCATCTTCTCGAGAAATTAGATTTTGCTCTAATAAATATTGCTGTAACATTGCTTCAAAAGTATAACTTGTTACCTCCCCTAACAAGTTTCTTGCTGGAGGATCAATTTCACGATAATCAAAAGAATGAGAAATCTCATGTGCTAGTATGAATACATCTCTAATACTTCTCTCACAAGGCACATAAATTCCTTTTCCGTTTTTATTAGAATGTAAACATCCAAAACTAGAATATAATGGCAACCCATCTTGTCTTTTAGTATCCATTAATCTAGGAGAAATCTCATCTTTATAATAGATATGAAATTCAAATTCACTTTTTCCTTCAATAATAGCTTTAGCTTTTTCATACCATTGTTCATCAACACTTTTGAAAAAATCTAGAACAATTTTCTTTGCCCTATCAATTTCCATCTTCTGTTTGATTGCAGGAAAACGTCGATCTGGAATTTTTATTCCAAACGTCATTTGTTCTGCAATATTTCTTAACAATCCATATGGTGTAGCATTTCTTCTATTGACAAGATTTTCATGAATAAATCCGTTTAATTTTTCTATTTCCATCTTTCCTAACCTATCGGATGATATTCAAATTCATTTGATATTTTTATTTTTAATCTTTTTAAAGCCTCTTCATTATCTAAACTTGACCCATCAACATTTAACGTTTTTAGCCATTTCATTTTCTCAAAAAAGCACGAATTGATAATTTCAGAAGAGTGAATACTTAAGTGTTTTACATTATTTCCTACTGAAAGTCTTGCTATATCAACTGGTCCACAGCCAACTATAAAGACCTCTTCTGGAAGTTCTATTTCGCTTAAATCTAATTCTTTGCAGTTATCAATTACTAATTTTTTTATTTTTCTAAAATCCGCATTAATTTTTCCACTAGAACTACAGCTATATAAATTTAGGGTCGTCAAACTAGGAATATTGTTCAAAATTTGTATAGTTTCTTTTGTTAATTCAAACCCTTTTAAATCTAAAGATTCTACTTTTTTAGATTCCACTAATTTCTCAATATCTACCCCTTGTTTTTCTCCTCTAGCGTTTAAATTGCTTATTGTTATTTCACACATATTTATTCTCCGACTTTGCCGTTTTTCACAATTTTAAACTCTTCTGTTGGTCTATCATTAATTTGTGCATCTGGATTAATTTTATATTTAATATGATAATATGCCTCTATTGCTCTTCCCCTTGAGAACCTAGCTAACTTCTTCAAATTATACCATAAAGTTGACCAAGGAAATGCGCCACTAAGAGCAGGTAACTGCCTCAAATCGCCATTTTCATCAATAGTACTTTCAAACTCCATTACTTTATGATTTGCAACTAAATTATCACAAGGATTTAATCCTTCAAAAAATTTATTTTTATCTGTTCCAATAATGTTTTTGGTACAAGGCGTTTCTGAATTTTCTACAGTAGGTCTTCCTAATTTTCTATATAGTTCATCTGATAAAAGCGCATATTTAGGAGCTTTTTTATTTAAAATATCTTGTCTATCCCAACTAATATCGCAATTATACCAAACTCCATTAATCTTAACCTTGTTCCAAACATGATTTTCTCTAACAATAATAGAATTGTCATCTTTAAATAAAATTGCCTTACTCTTTTTATATAAATAAGACTTTTTATTTTTAATCAAATCTACTGGACCACGAACGATTCTTGCTTCGATTCCCTTTTCTGAGCATACCTCTTTTAAAACACACGCAAATCCTTCGCAATTTGTTTTTCCACTTAATAGAGCTTTTTGGGCGCAAGTCTTCTCATCAGACTCATTATCGCAAGAGTCAGAATAATCATACATCAAATAAAACGCAATACGCTCGTAAATCTTTCTGAACTTTTCTTCCTCTGTTAAACTATCCTCAATGTCTCCAACAAGTTCATTCATCACTTGATTTACTTGATCATATTCAGTTAAATCAACATTTGATTCTTGATCCTTTTGCTCCATTTATTTCTCTCTTTCGTAATCCAAAAGTAAGCCAGTTTCCTGGCCTACTTCATCTTGCTTATTTTACTAACCATTTGATTAAATTCATGTTCTCTGGGTCTAATAACATTTCATTTTTAGGCATTACTCTAAATGTATATCCGAAATTTCCACCTGTAGGAAGTTCTATTGTTCCTTCATATACAAGCATTCCATTTTCTTCTCCTGTTTTCTTCATCTCGCTAGTATAAACATTTTTAACGCTTCCGTTTTCTAAGAACTGTCCAAAGTAAATTTGAACATTTGCGCTATCCTCATCAATTCCCGCTAAATCAACATAGCATTTCGCTTTAATCTTGCTTCCTGCTACTAATTTTGCATTATCAATATTTTCTGGTTGATCTAAACGGATTGACTCCCATTTACTTGCTACATTTTTCTTCCATTCAGCGTAACCGATAACCTTCTCTAAGTTAGAGAAATATTTTGTATTTAAATTACTTAATGGAACATAGAATTTATCTACATAATCAACAACTTGTCTTGCCATACTATATTGGCCACCAGTTGTTCTAATTGAATTTTTCATCAATTTAATCCAGTCTCTAGAAATTCCATTTCTATCTTGATTATAGTAAGCTGGAATAATTTGATTTTCTAAAATATGGTAAATACTGTTGCTATCAGCTTTATCTTGTTCTTCTTCATTTTCATAATCATTTTCAGTTCCAATTGCCCATCCGTTTGTTCCGTCATATCCTTCTGCCCACCATCCATCTAGCACGCTGAAGTTTACAACACCATTAACAGAAGCTTTTTCTCCAGAAGTTCCTGAAGCTTCCATTGGTCTACGTGGGTTATTTAACCAAACATCAACGCCACTAACAATATATCTACTGCTTCCAATATTATAATTCTCAAGTAAGAAAATTTTTCCTTTGAATTGTGGCATTAATGAGATTTCATGAATTGTTTTAATTAATTCTTGTCCTTCTCTATCTGCTGGGTGAGCTTTTCCAGCAAATACTAATTGAACTGGTCTATTTTCATCACATAAAATTTGTGTTAGTCTTGCAATATCTCTAAAAATCAATGTTGCTCTTTTATAAGTAGCAAAACGTCTAGCAAATCCAATTGTTAAAGCTTTTGGATTTAAATTATTAACGATTTCAGAAATTTGATCATATCCAACACCATTATTTAAAAATCTATTTGTTACATTTTCTTTAATCAATTTAATTAATCTTTGTTTTCTAGAAACATGTGCTTCCCAAAGTCTTTCATCTGGAATGTCATCTACTTTATCCCAAGTTGATTGTAAATGAATTTTATCTTGCCAATATGGTGGGAAATAATCATTATACAATTCTTTAATTCTAGGAGAAAGCCATGAACAAGTATGAACGCCATTTGTTACATAATCAATTGGAGACTCATCTTGCGCAATATTTGGCCAAACATCACTAAATAATTCTCTAGAAACAGCACCATGTAATTTACTAACACCATTTTTCTTACCACTAAGTTTTAGTGCTAAGATTCCCATATTGAATCCTTGTTCAAATCCTTCTGTCTCCTTCATTCCAAGCATCAAAAATTCCTCACGAGAAAGTCCTAATTTTGGCCAATATGATTTAAAGTATTTTTCTACTAAATCAATTGCAAAAATATCATTTCCAGCAGGAACTGGTGTATGTGTTGTAAATACAGTTTGAGATGTTGCGATTTCTTTTGCAATTTCAAAAGAAACTTGTTCTTTCTTCATAATATTTTGAATTAACTCTAAGATTAAGAAAGAAGAATGTCCTTCATTCATATGGTAAACTTTTGGTTCATATCCTAAAGTTTGTAATGCTTTAACACCACCAATACCAAGAACGATTTCTTGGCGAATTCTCATGTCTCTATCTCCACCATACAATCTTAAAGTTGTATCTTTCAACTCTTCTGGGTTTTGATCAATATCAGTATCCATTAAATATAATTTAATTCTACCAACATGAATCTCCCATAATTTTACATATATTTTCTTATCACCCATTTCAACATCAATGATAACATCATTATCATC
This sequence comes from Clostridia bacterium, assembly GCA_017477355.1. Lineage (GTDB taxonomy): Bacteria > Bacillota > Clostridia > TANB77 > CAG-508 > Scatovivens. The sequence goes on along the minus strand of JAFUWA010000017.1, from coordinate 21,760 downwards.
TTTGTCTTTGACTGGATTAATTGGAAGATTATATAAATCTATATTATGATATTCAGAGCATTGTTCTCCACGCACATTGATTTTTTGATGGAAATATCCATTTTTATAAAGTAATCCAATTGCTACAAACGGAACACCTAAGTCACTAGCAGATTTTAAGTGATCTCCAGATAAAAGTCCTAAGCCTCCTGAATAAATTGGTAAAATTTCATCTAATCCATATTCAGCTGAAAAATAGGCAACTAAGTCTTTCTCATTTTTTGGATATGTTTGATGGAACCAAGTATCTTTACTTCCCATATAATTTTCAAAATTTTCAACAATCCTATCATATTTTTTCAAAAAATTAGGATCTTCAGCCATTTTCTCAATTTTATTTTGGCTAACTAATTTTAAAAATTTTACTGGATTTTTCTCAGCCTTTTCCCATAAATCAATGTCTATTTCTTGAAATAATCTTAAGAATTCTGAGTTCCAAGACCACCATAGGTTATTTGCAATTTCTGGCAATTTGTTAATTCTGTCTGGTAACTGTGGAACAACTGTAACTCTATTGAATATATACATTATATATTCCTCCTTCGTAATTTTTTGTATAATCTTTCGTCTAAAAATAGGCGCAATACGACCTATAAAATCTATATATTATATTATCCTTTATAATCATTTTTTGGTCAAGCAATTTTTGGAAAATTTTTCAAAAAATTTTTATACAAAAATAAATAATTACAATTTTTATATTTTTTTCTATTAAATAATAAAATCGTTTATAAATGCCTAAAAATTTGACTTTTTCTCCAAAACTCTTTATAATGAAAAATGTAACTGTGCGGAAACGTGCAAACACAGAAAGAGAGGATGAAGGCTATGGTGAAGAACTACATTCTTCGGCAATGCGATGTAGTCGCGCTACACGATTACGCAGTCCCAGAACATGGTGGAAAAATCTTCTTCTTTGTCGACAAGACGGAGGAGGGAAAAACTTCCATTCTGGCCAAAGACGGCAAGAAATACCGCTTCCCTGTTGACTCCATCAACCTTATCCGAAATCATGAAGGCTGGTGGACAGTAACCGCAACCTACTGTGAAATGAAAGATATCGAGCAGTACGGCGACGTGAGCTATGACATGGAGCCAATCTGCCGCAGTGTCAGCGTAGTACTGGACTGTCTTCTCATCGACGCCTAAACGGCAAAAAGCCCTGCACCGAAAGCAATCTTGGTACAGGGCTTTTATTTTTTCTATTATACTTTCATTCTGTCTTCAATATATTTTGCAACTTCTTCGATTTTAATTCTAACTTGTTCCATTGTATCTCTATCTCTTACAGTAACGCATCCATCAGTTTCTGTATCAAAGTCAACTGTAACGCAGAATGGAGTTCCAATTTCATCTTCTCTTCTATATCTTTTTCCAATAGAACCAGCTTCATCATAATCACACATGAAGCTCTTTCCTAATAAGTCATATACTTCTAAAGCTTTATCACTTAATTTCTTAGAAAGTGGTAAAACAGCTGCCTTGTATGGAGCTAAAGCTGGATGTAAATGTAATACTGTTCTTATATCTCCTTCTGCAATTTCTTCTTCCTCATAAGCATTACACAAGAAAGCAAGTGCAACACGATCAGCTCCTAAAGATGGCTCGATAACATAAGGAATGTATTTTTCATTTGTCTCTGGATCAAGATATGTTAAATCTTGTTTTGAGTGTTCTTGATGACGAGATAAATCATAATCTGTTCTATCAGCAATTCCCCATAACTCTCCCCATCCAAATGGGAATGCAAATTCAATATCTGTTGTTCCTTTGCTATAGAATACTAATTCTTCTGGTGAATGATCTCTTAATCTAATATTTTCTTCTTTCATTCCAAGTCCTAATAACCAGTTTTTACAGAAGTTTCTCCAATATTCAAACCATTCTAAATCAGTTCCAGGTTTGCAGAAAAATTCTAATTCCATTTGTTCAAATTCTCTTGTTCTAAAAGTAAAGTTTCCAGGAGTAATTTCGTTTCTGAATGCTTTACCAATTTGTGCAATACCCATAGGTAATTTTCTTCTTGTTGTTCTTTGCACATTTTTGAAGTTTACAAAGATACCTTGTGCTGTTTCTGGTCTCAAATAAATCTCAGCTGTAGAATCCTCTGTAACACCTTGGAAAGTTTTAAACATCAAATTAAACTTTCTAATAGATGTGAAGTTTCTTTTTCCACAAGTTGGACACACAATGTTGTTATCATTGATAAAGTTAATCATTGCTTCATCTGTCATACCATCAGCAATCATATCTTTTCCATTATCATGCGCCCATTCTTCAATCATTTTATCTGCTCTATGACGTGTTTTACATTCTTTACAATCAATTAGTGGATCAGAAAAACCGCCAACATGCCCAGAAGCTACCCAAGTTTCAGGATTCATTAAAATAGCAGCATCTAATTTTACATTATATCTAGATTCTTGCACAAATTTTTGAAACCAAAGTTTCTTTACGTTGTTCTTAAGTTCAGTTCCTAAAGGACCATAATCCCAAGAGTTTGCTAAACCTCCGTAAATTTCAGAGCCAGGATAGATGTATCCTCTAGCTTTACATAAATTTACCATTTTTTCCATTGAATCAACCATACTTTCCTCCTTCCGTTCTCCTTTAATGTATAAGCATTATCAATATCAATTTTTAAGGCTCAATTTCGGACGCTCCCGCTACATTTTTCTAAATGCGAATTGAATCATAAAATTGAAATCGAAAGCAAGCTTTCTCTTCAATATTTATTCTTCAATTCACAGAAAAATATATCCTCATCTCACTTAAAAATTATATTGAAACTGCTTTTAATAAAGAAGAACTAAATAATAATTTTTCCTGGAGAAAACAAAAAACTTTCGTCTCCCCAGCTTTACGCATAGGGACGAAAGTTCAATTCCGCGGTTCCACCCTAATTGATTATTTTTAAAATAATCCCCTTAATTTAAAATAGACTCCAAAGCTCCAAAACTTTTTCCATATTACAAGCTTTCACCAACCACTTGCTCTCTACAAACACTTCCAAAGTTCCCTCTTCTTCAACGTCTTAAGTTAAATTCAATTATGTTACTATTTTACCTCGATTTTTATAAAATGTCAACACTTTCTCTTTGCAATTATTTTCAAGTTCAATATTTAAGAATTTAGTACATAGAAAATTTATTTATAACTATTTTATTTATTCGATATCGTAATATCACTTATCTCCACTCCTAATTCTTTTGAAACAATATTTTGAATCTGAGCGACTTGTGGATCTGACAATGCTGCAATTCTAATAATAACACTAATTTTATCATTAGCAGAATAAATCACAACATCATCAAAATCTTTTAATTTGATTAATTCTTCTGCTATTTGAATTGCATTTTTGGTATTATTTATCTTCTCAATCTCTTGAATTGCAATTGCTTTTTGCTCTGTTCCTACATTTTCACTATCGATAATTTTTTGATATGTTTCTAAGCTTTTCGAATACATCTCATCTCTTTCCATTTTTAATTCTGAAAAATAATTGCTTCCATTTGAGCTTGCCGTTTCAACAGAATTTGTATTTTTAATTTCATTACTAATTGGCTCGTTTTTTACTACTGTATTTGCTACAGTATTCGCTTCATTGCTAACCATTGTGTTATTCAAGACGGTCTCATCATTTTCAACAACAGCTGATGCACTACTAACTAATTGTACATCTCCAAGGTTATTAGTACTAGTTGGTACTGAAGCACTAGAAAGCAGCCCATTTGCTCCATTAGATTTCGTAGAAAAATTGGTGTATCCAATGCCTACAAGTACTACTGCTGTTACTAAGAGTCCGAACCTCTTTTACTTTTTGAATATTAATTTGTTCATTTTTCCCTTTCTTCTTTTCTTTAAAGTTAATAAACTTAATTTTCAATCTTTTCATTTTCTCAAGCATTTCAAAACTCCTTTTGTATTAATCTATTCTTCCGATTTCATTTCAAAAACCTGAACTTCATGACTCATAAGTCCTGTCGCAGCCTCTACCGCAGATACGATATTTTTCTTAATTTCTATATTTCCGAACACCTTCTGCAATAACAATTGCGCCTTCAATTTTTAATGGATTTTCTTTTTGATATGTGACCAAAACATCAACTTTCCCGAACCCCATTAATTTTCGAGAGTATTTCCTCTAAGTTCTTTTCTAAAGGATCTTCTCCATTCTCCACTAAGCTTGCATTCTCTTCTTGATGGCTAACAAGCTCTACTCCAGTTTGATTTTGATACATTTCTGCTTTATTCGAAGAATCCCCTTTTAAAATCTTGTTTACCAAAATTAGAGTTACTACCAAAATAATCAAAAATGCCACTAAATTTTCCGTTTTCTTCTTTTCATCTTTTTCTTTCAAAAGATTCTTTATTTTTTCAAACATTTTCTTTCTCCTTACTCGTTCCATTTAAAAGATCTCTATTTCATTCGAACTCATTTCAAAATCCTCTAAAACAAGCTTTCTTATTTTTCCTTCGTCAAATTCTTTTCCTTTTTTCATTTTCACTTCAATTTTAGCAATATTACGATAATCTATAGTTACATAAAATTGAATATATTCTACTTCAAAACCTTCCTTTTCAATCTTAGCTTTCAAAGAATTTTCAAGTCCTAAAATATAACTTCTTGCCACTTGTTCTTGAGAAATATAACTTTCTTCTGTTAATTCTACAATAGAATTTTGCAAATCAAACTGTGCCAAACTACTTAAATTCAAAATAGGATTTAAAATTACATATAAAATATAAAGTCCGACTCACTACTTCTGCATACTTTTTATTTTTCCCGTTTGGCAAAATCATTTGAATCATAATTGAAATACAAGTAGCAACAACTATTTGGCCGTGTCCAAGAATTGAGTTCTTTTATCATATTTTCCCCCATCTATTCACTGAAAGAGGGAAAAGTGGTGCGTCCCATTTTCCCTTTTTCTATACTGCAATGTTTGTCATTCTTAAAACAAGTGTAATTCCAATAATAAACATCATAGAGCAGGAAATCAAAATTCCAAATAACATTTTATAGCTATCACTCACATCTGCTAATAGCTTCACAATTTTAGAATCTGCAATTGTTTCACAAACACAAGAAGTAAGCCTTAGTAAAAACCACATTACTGTAATTCTTATAATTGGCAAAATAGCTATTCCTAAAAGAATAATAACCCCTATTACCCCAAATGTATTCTTTAAAATATTAGTACAACCAATTACAGTATCTAAAGTATCTCCCATAATTTTTCCTACAAATGGAATAAAGTTTGAAATCGCAGCTTTTGCTGTTTTAGAAGTAACGCCATCTACAGATTGAGAAAGCGTTCCTTGTAAAGTTAAACTACAAACGAATAATGTTAACAAAATTCCTAATATCCATAATACTGCGGATTTCATAAACTTTGCTAACCCTGCAACTTGTACTTTATCAGAAAAAGAACTCACAATTCCAAGTACTGTACTGCACATAATTAATGGAATCAAAATACTAGAAATAATCGTTCCAATCAAATTCATAAAAAATATTAGTATTGCACCAAGCCCACTACCAGAAGCTAGTCCACCAGAAGTAAACATCAAGGTAATTAAAATGGGAACAAATAGTTTCATAAAGCCAATCAATTCATTAATCGCTGTTTTTACAACAAGCAAAATATCTGCAAAATTGGCAGTAATGATTGAAACAATTGCTAAATATTCTACAAAATAAGCTACTTGTCCGGTATTACTATTAGACAGATTTTCAATAACTGATTTTAAAACACTATGAATGATAATAACTAGTAATATTGCAATAATTCCTGAAATACCAGTTTTTAATTCTTCTCCTAACAAATTCACGATATATCCAGAAAATCCGAGCAATATTCAACTTTCCTTGAATTCCAGCTTCAAAAACAGTATTCAAATCCAAATCAGGAAATGTATTTTTCGTATATTCATAAGAATTTTTCAAAAATCCAGGAATACCATAAGATTCTGCTTGCGATGTTACTATTTCACTACTTGCTTTTGCTCTGGGAGAAAGAAAAAAGCAAATCAAACAGATTATTCCAAAAGTCCTAATAATCCATTTAAAACCGACGTAATAATTGGTATTGATAATGAAACAATAATTAATTTTCCTCCTAAATCCACTTTGTTGGCAATCGCACTCTCTCCCATATCATTACAAACAGAAACAGCAAATTCTGTCAAAATCGAAATTCCAGTAATCTTAATTAATATTAAGATAAAACTACTGCTAATCCCAGCAACTGTTAACCCATTTACAAAATCAACAATATTTCTTAAGTCATCCACTAAAAGATAAAGAATTATTGCACCACCAATAAGCTCAGCATAAATAGCAAAATCTTTTTTATATTCCTTTAAAATAACAATAATAATTAAACTAATAAAACCGGATTCCTACAATTTTTACAATATCTATCACAAATTAAACACCGTCCTTACTGTCGCAAACAAATCACTAATTTCTTTAATGATAACTGTAAGAACAATAATCATTCCGAGCTAAACTTGTCATCATTGCTTGATCCTCTCGCCCTGCTTTTGTTAAAATCTGATGCAGTACTGCTATAATAATTCCAATTCCAGCAATCTTAAATAACAAATCAATATCCATACATTTCCCTCTTTTAAATTAAAATAATTGCAATTGCTAATCCTACACTTCTTCCCAACACTTTATATAATTTTTCGTTTTTTTGTTTTACTTCAAACGCCTCTTCTATCTGCTTATCAATAAAACCATCTACTAAATAAATTTCATTCAATTGTCCATCTTTATCTAATTTTCCAAGCATTTTTCCAAGCCCTTTGGCAACCTCTTTATCTTCTTTCTCAAAATTCTTTTGATTTTCTATAGCCAAATTCCAATCATTATTTTCTAAGAACCTCTTAAAAATATTATCTTCCTCTTCATAGACAAGCCTAGAAATATCTTCAAAAATCTCTCCAACTGGTTCATAAGTAAATTCCAATTTACTCCTAAAAATTCCAAGTCCTCTTTTCAATTTTTTTAACTCTAAATATCTTTGTTGAAAAGAATCTGCTTTTATCTTTCCAATCGCATTACAAATCAAAATAATCAAACAAATCATTACCATTTTTACCACAAACATTATAATCCTCTTTCCTCTTTGATACTGTATTCTCTGTTCTTCTTGTCCAAGTAATAAACTTCTCGAATATTTCCTTTTTTCTTTTCATCCAAAAAAATAATTCTTTCTATTAAATTTAGATGAATCAAATTTTTAATAACAGGATTCAAACTCAAATCTTGCATACTGGCGCCATGGCAAGTAAATATTCCTTTCACACCAGAACAAACAACATAATTAATCGCTTCTATATCTTCATTCGATCCAATCTCATCTGCAACAACTATTTTAGGTGCTAAACTTCTTACTAGCATTTTCATTCCAACTGCTTTCGAAACATTTTCCAAAATATCTATTTTTGTTCCGATATCATTCTGAGGAATTCCCCTAAAAAGCGCCGCAATTTCCCCTCTCTCATCCACGATTCCAACATTCACAGCCTTAAACTTATAATCCTTTACACCTGAACTCAAGAAACGAATCAAATCTCTTAAAATAGTCGTCTTTCCACCTCCAGGTGGCGAAACAATTAAGGTATTATAAATTGTTTCTGCATCCACTTGAATGATTTCTGCTAAAATATTTCTACTGCACCCAACAATTTCTCTTGCAATTCTAAAATTCAAACTATAAATATAATTAATATTAATTACTCTTCCATTTTCAATAACACAAGAACCTGACAAACCCACTCTATGTCCACCTTTTACCGTAACAAAGCCGATTAGCAATTTCATTTTGATAACTATAAATGGAATTTTCACAAATACGCGAAAGTGTATTCAAAATTTCTTCTGTACTTATCTCATATTTAATAACAATTTCATCTTCTCGTAATTTTAAAATAATTGGTCTTAAGGCCCTTAATCGAATTTCTTCCAATTTTTCAAAGTTTTCTGTTACCTCCAGAGTTAAAGCTTTCGCTAACTTGTCTGGAAAATATCCCAAAATGTTTTTTATTTTCGTTTGCATCCCCAAAATCATCCTTTGTAAGTTTATTTATTAATATATATTCACAGCATTTTAAAAATATTCCTAAATTTAATAAAAAAATGAACCCTCCTTATTAAACTTCTTGTCTAACAAGGAGGGTTCACTTCAAATTTGTCTCTCTTTCTATCTATTTTAAATCTTCAGGTTTTTTAATTTTTTTCTTTTTCATTTTAGCTAATTTCTTTTGATTTTGAGGAACTAGCGCTGTTTCATCAAACTTATAAAGAGCAGTTGCATCAAATTCTTCTTCTGTAGTTACTTCCTCTTCTTTGATTTCTGTATTCATATTTCCAACTGGAGATAAATTATCTTTAATTGATTTATCTGTATTTCTCAAAAGTTCATTATTTAACTCTAAGTTTTTTTGAATTACAGTTAATTTTCTTAAAACTGCAATTCTCCAATATCCATCTTGAACTTGTTTTCCTGTTCCAACTGTTAATAAAACTCCTAATAAGAAAAATACCGTTGTTGACACAGCAATAATAATGTTGTTAAAAGATGTAAGTTTCATAGTACTTCCTAATATCCATCCAATTAACATTCCTAAAGCTGCTCCTAAACAGCTAAGTACTAGAATTACGACAACTCGTTTTACTTGCATCCAAAAAATATAGTTTTTGTATGTTTTTTCACTATACATAATATATCCCCTATTTCTACCTGTAATCTACATATTTTATTATAGTGCTAATTTTTGTTTTTGTATATATCTTTTTCGAAAAATTTTAAAAGTGGGAAATGAAGACCATCCCCATTTCCCATTTTTCTAATTTTCAATAATATATTTTACAATCTGAAGTGCATTTGTTGCAGCACCTTTTCTAATATTATCGGCAACACACCAGAAATTCAAACCATTTTTTACACTAAAATCTCTTCTAATTCTTCCAACATATACTTCATTATGTCCTGTACTATTTGCTGCCAAAGGGTAAATATGATTTGGTAAGTCATCTTCTACAATAATTCCCTCAGATTTTTTCAAAGTTTCAATTAATTCTTCCAAATCAAATTCATTTTCAAATTCTACATTAATAGATTCACTATGTGAATTAAATACAGGAACTCTAACACAAGTAGCTGTTACTGCCAAATCTGGTTTTCCTAAAATTTTTCTAGTTTCATTAATCATTTTCTCTTCTTCTTTAGTATATCCACTTGGCATTGCAACATCAATATCTGGCAAACAATTATTAAAGATTGGATGTGCAAATTTAGTAAGCTCATATTCCTCATTATCTACGTATCCTTGAATTCCATTTTCTAAATCGTCAATTCCACTTTTTCCAGCTCCTGAAACAGCTTGATATGTTGAATAAATAATTCTTTTTATTGTATATTTATCATCTAAAACTTTTAATGGAACAACTGCTTGAATTGTAGAACAATTAGGATTTGCAATGATTCCATGATTCCAACTGATATCTCCAGGGTTTACTTCTGGAACAACAAGTGGAACATCTTTTTCCATTCGAAATGCACTACTGTTATCCACAACTATTGCACCTTTTGAGGATGCAATTGGTCCAAATTTTTTAGATGTTTCTCCTCCTGCACTAAATACAGCAAAATCAAAACCTTCATCAAAAGAATCTTCTTTTAATTCTTGAACCTCGTATTCTTTTCCCATAAATTCTAATTTTGTTCCAGCAGATCTACTTGAGGCTAAAAACACATACTTTGAAATTGGAAGCTGAAGCTCTTCTAAAACCTTTCTTGCTTCTCTTCCTACAACGCCGGTTGCTCCGACTAATGCTAAACTGTACTCTTTCATATTAGATACCTCACTATTTAAAGAGATATGGATGTTTTGACGAAGAGTCTCGAAAGTGGAGACTTCCAATTAATTTGTTTTATATAGATTATTTAAGTATTTTTATACAATTAATCGAAGAATATCGACCTTGAGAAGCGATTGAGTCAAATATATCCATGTCTCCTTCTAAATATATTTTTATATAAAATTATATTAATAATTCTATAATATTGTTCTTTTTATATATCAAAAAAATAGGTAGCTTCCAAATCCGCTTCGTGTAAAAGAAGCGCAATTGGATATTTTTGATAAGCAATGCTTAAATATTGATAATTTTCTTTTGGTTCTGTAAATCCCATGTGCCAACGGATTGCATATTTCTCTTCATTGGTTAGTTTTATATATTCTGTTAGCATCATAACGCTTTTTTCGCCATGACCATAAGGAATTGTATCATCTACCGTATAATATGGAACTTTTTCCCATTCTCCAGTTATTTGATTTTTGGAATTTCTGTAATCAACTTTATAATAATTAGCTTTGCAAATATCATGAAGTAATGCCATAATAATCAAAGATTCTTTTGGTGTATTAATTTCAATCACAGATTTTTCTACTTTATCTTTAAAAATCTCATATACTTTCATACTATGCTCTAAAAGCCCACCTTCGTAGCATCCATGAAATCTTGTACTAGCAGGAGCTTGAAAAAAATCTGATTTTTCCAAAAATTTAATTACCTCTTCCATTCCATCTCTACCTGTACTTTTTAATAAATTAATAAACTCTTCCTTCATTAAAATTTTGTCTCCTTTATTCGTCTCATAGCTTCTATTGTATTTTCTCTTGTTCCAAAAGATGTCAATCTAAAATAGCCTTCTCCAGATGGACCAAATCCACTTCCGGGAGTTCCTGCAACATTTGCTTTTTCTAGTAATTCATCAAAGAATTCCCATGATGTCATTCCTGCTGGAATCTTAAACCATACATATGGAGAATTTTGGCCTCCTTCTACTGTAAAGCCAGCTTCTTTTAATCCCTCTACAATAATTTTTGCGTTTTCACGATAATATTTTAAATTTTCTTGAATTTGTTTTTGACCTTCCTCTGTATAAACAGCCTCAGCACCCTTTTGAGAAATATAGCTTGGTCCATTAAATTTAGCAGCAATTCTACTATCCCAAAGTGGATTTAAATGAACCTTCTCTCCACTTCTTGTATAACCGCAAACTTCTTTTGGAACTGTGCAAGAAGCCATTCTTACTCCTGTAAATCCAGCTGATTTTGAAAAACTTCTAAACTCAACTGCTACTTCTTTAGCTCCCTCTATTTCATAAATAGAATGTGGAATATCTTCATCTTGGATAAATGCTTCATAAGCAGCATCAAATAAAATCAACGCTTTATTTTCTCTTGCATAATCCACAAATTTCTTCAATTGTCCTTTATTTAAAACTGTTCCAGTTGGATTGTTTGGAAAACATAAATAAATTACATCTGGAATTTCTTTTGGAAGCTCTGGCACAAAATTATTCTCACTTGAAATTGGCATATAAATTACTTTTTCGTACTTACCAGTCTCTTCATTAAATTTTCCACCTCTTCCAGCTTCCACATTTGCGTCTAAATAAGATGGATAAACTGGATCCATAATTGCAATTTTTAAATTCTCTCCAAACAAATCGCACATATTTCCACAATCAGACTTTGCGCCGTCTGATAAGAAAATTTCTTCTTTCGTAATTCCAAGTCCTTTATAATCATATTCTGCAATTTTCTCTTTCAAGAAATTATATCCTGATTCAGGACCATAACCCTTAAATGTTTCTGTTCTACTTAAGTCATCAACTGCTTTATGCATTGCTTCTATTACAACTGGTGCTAATGGTCTTGTTACATCTCCAATTCCTAGTTTAATTACTTTTTTATCTGGATGACTTTTTTGAAACTCCTCTATTTTCTTAGATACTGTTGCAAACAAATAACTGTTATGCAAATCTAAAAATCCTTCATTAATATAAAACATAAAATTCTCTCTTTCTATCTTCAGGAAACTACTCTCAAAATTAAATTATTAATTTCAACATTAACTATTCCTTTTAAAATATTTCATCCTTATTTTTAATTTTCTCTTCAATGATGTCATGTATCACTGTTCTTTCATTATATGGATGTTTTACATGGTCTTTTTCAATATACAAATCATTTCCAAGTCCTGGTATTACAATCATATCCTCTTGATTTGCCATATTAATTGCAAATCGAATTGCTTCTGTTCTATTTAAAATAATACTATATTGATTTGTAACACTCTTTAAACCAACTTCAATCTCTCTTAAAATTTTTATTGGTTCTTCTGTTCTAACTTGGTCTGAAGTCAAAATTGTATAATCTGCTAATCTTCCCGAAATTTCTCCCATAACAGGTCTTTTTGCACTATCACGATCTCCTCCAACACCCCATACACAAATTACTCTTCCTTTTGTATATGGTTTTACAGTTGACAAAATTGACTCTAAACTAGATGGAGTATGTGCATAATCTATCATAATAGTTAGCCCAAGTTTATTTGGAACCATCTCACTTCTTCCAAATACTTTCACTTCTTTTAATCCATTCTTACAATCTTCATTTGTTGCTCCAAAATGTTTTGCAATCCCAATTGCTCCTAGAGCGTTCATAACCATATAATCTCCAGGAATTCCAACTGTTATCTCCTCTTCTTTTCCGTCATCTTCTAAAGTAAATGTAGTAGATTGATTTGTTGGTTTTAAATCTTTAGCTGTCATTTGATTTTTATTTGTTAAACCAAACGTTAAAATTGGGGTATCTTGAATTAAATTTGGAATTCTAGCTGTATAATCATTATCTAACGTTGTTACAATATATGGTGCAAGTTTCATTAAAGAAAATTTTGCACTAAAATAATCTTCCATATCTTTATGTTCTTTTGGACTAATATGGTCTTCTGTTAGATTTGTAAATAGACAGGCATCAAATTGAATTCCTGTTACTCTATCTAGCACCATTGCTTGAGAAGAAACTTCTAAAACAACAACATCTACTTTCTCTTCCACCATTTTGGCTAGATACTTGTAAATTACAAAACTTTCTGGAGTAGTTCTATCTGTTACTTCCAGTTCTTCCTCTCCAATATAAACTGCGATACTTCCAATCAACCCTACTTTCAAGCCACTTTTTTCTAAAATGGACTTAATCATAAAAGTTGAAGTTGTTTTTCCTTTTGTACCAGTAACTCCTATTACTTTTAATTTTTCTGATGGATGGTCATAAAAATTATTAGCGCAATCTGCTAAAGTTTTTCTGATATTTGCTACTTTAATATACGTAACTTCTTGTAAGCAAGTAGTCATATCAAAATCTTCTTGAACAACAACTGCTACTGCTCCTCGTTCTTTTACTGCAGATTCAATAAACTTTGTTCCATCCAATGTAAAGCCTTTTATCGCGAAAAACAATCCACCATAAAAAAGCTTTCTGGAATCAGAGCCTAAATTTGTAATTTCTACTTCTAGGCTACCCGTTAATTCTAAGATCTCTACATTTTTTAAAACATCTTTTAGTTTCATTATTTATCCTCTTTTCCAAAGGATTTGGCTAATCAATCAGATAAATTAAACTCTTAACTTAAATATTGATATTCCTATTTTATCACATTTTCTGGAAAATAAAAGGGGTAATTGTATTTTTATTCTGTTACCTCTGTATATTCATCTAGATTTATCTCAAAATCTTTGTCTGTATTAAGCTCGATTTGATAAAATCTCTCTACGTGGCTCATGTTACTATCTAATGTCATTTCATAGTTTAATAATCCTGTTTGAGAATCTATCACTTTTCGAGCAACACCATTCATCTTCATTTCATAAGAATCATTATAAGAAATATTGAAATTCGGATTTAAGCAAAATAAATAATTTAGAAAATCATTATTGCTAAATTTGAAATATTCGTTAAAATTACTACTCAACTTAAATATATTGTCATTTTCCTTTAATTGATGTTTTACATATGTTTTCTCGTCAAAGTTAACAACATATTTCTTTTTTTCAGGCCTATCGTATATTATTATATTTTGAATTCTATTGCTAGAATCTTTCCAAATTATTTTTAAAACGCCATTTTGATAATATTTTTCACAAAAATCATCAAAATTTTTTTCATTTCTATTTACTAAGCTTTCTTGAATTTTCATATAATAAAAATCTTGTTGATCAATTTCTTCCCATTTATCTAGAATCTTTTTTAATCTTACAAATTTAATTGTTGAAAAAATCATATGAATCACAAAAACAAAAATTAATAATATCATGATTATTGTAATGATTTTTTTCTTCAAGCCTTTTTTATTTTCTTCTACTTTTGTTATCTCTTTAATATCATCATTTCCTTGTTTATTAATTGGTTCTTCAACACCATCTACCAAGTCAGACAAATTAATTTCTAAAACTTTACAAATTTTACTTACTTTTTCTACATCTGGCAAACTGGAATTTGATTCCCATAAATAAATGGTTTGTCTAGATACCCCAATTGCTAAAGCTAATTTTTCTTGAGACATCTTTTTTTCTTTGCGTATTTGAAATAATTTGTTTCCATCAAATTTAATCTTATTATCCATATTATTTTCTCCTTTGTTTTCTTGGAATTATTTTACTAAAAAAATTTCCATGGTTCAATCAAATTTATAAAAAAGAATATAAAAATGTTTATGGAGAGCAACTCTACGAATTGCTCTCCATAGGATAAGGGCTCATGATTTACTTACTTACATTGGATAATGAAATATTTATAGTTTTTTAGTCACAAATTTTGGCAGTTGCTGTCGCAGTGGACGCGCTCCCTGAAAGTCTCGTAAACTCAAACGTATATGTTCCTGCACTAGCATATACCAAAGTCACCATATTGTTATAGCCAGTGTTAGAATAAATATACGATGTGGATGTTGAGCCTCCAGGAGTAGTCATTCTTACCTCATAATGCGCACCAGGATTTCCCACAATTTTGACCAGAAAATCTGCAGACCAGTTTCCGCTACTCAAGTTTAACGATATTGTGCATGTGTTGACCAAATCTTTGCTTCCCGCAACCAGAGTATCTCCAATAGACCGTACAGGCTCACTGGGAGTTGCAGAACTAGAGACTGGTGCATCGTTATCTTCAGCAGCAAACGCGGTCACAGCCGTCATGGAAAAGCACAGCACCATTGCCATCACCAGTGACAGAATCCGAATAAGGTTTGTTTTCTTCATAGATGTTACCTCCTGTTGATGCTTGTGAAGCCCTTACCCCTCTTTTCAAAGTCTTCCCCCATACTTGAGGGCCAACTTTAAAAATACCATAACACATTTAGCTTGCCAGCAAATTGTTGTTACGTTATTAATTTACTACAGATTAATCCATGAATCAAGCTATTTTCAGCAATTGTAAAGAATGTTTTACATATTTTTCAGAACTTAAAAACATTGTTTGCATTATTTTTTTACTTGTAAAATATCTTAAACTTTGCTGTCAAATTTTATCGACAATCAAATTATTTTATCAAATGAAAGGAAATAACTCCTAAATCTTCCAGTAAAATTTTAAAACCTATTAATATTAGTATCATTCCGCCCACTAATTCTGCTTTATTCTGAAACTTATCTCCAAATTGAAATCCTAACCTAACGCCAATACTTGATAAGGCAAATGTTATCACTCCAATAAAGCTTGAGGAGATAAGAAGATTGACATGATAAAATGCAAATGTAATCCCAACTGCAAGTGCGTCAATGCTTGTAGCTATAGCAAGAAATAGCATTGTTTTAAAATCTATTTTGTCATTTCTTTTTTCTACCTCATCATCAAAAGAATCTTTTATCATGCTCATACCAATTAGTCCAAGTAAAGTAAACGCAATCCAATGGTCAACACTTTTCACAATTTCTTCGAAGCTATTTCCTAAAAAATAGCCTATAACAGGCATTAAAAACTGGAAAAGTCCAAAATATAAACCAATAATTATCATCTTTTTAACATCAAATTTTTTCATAGAAAGACCTTTACAGACGGAAACTGCAAAAGCATCCATTGCAAGCCCTAATCCAATTAACCCAATTTCTAAAATACTCATAGTTAATTTTATTTTCCCCTTCTTTATTTATTACATCAAAAAAAGAATAATATAGAACTTTTCCGTTCTATATTACCCTTTTTACTCTTTATTATATTTTTAAAAATCACAATTATTTGGCGTTCTTGGATATGGAATAACATCTCTAATATTTTCCATTCCTGTTAAGTACATTAATAATCTTTCAAAACCAAGTCCAAATCCTGCATGTACGTTTGTACCATATCTTCTCAAATCCATATACCAATAAATTTGGTCTTCCTTCATACCTCTTTCTTTCATTACTTTTTGAAGTTTTTCTAAGTCATCCTCTCTTTGAGAACCACCCATAATTTCTCCAGCTCCAGGAACTTCTAAGTCGACTGCAGCTACAGTTTTTCCATCTGGATTTAATTTCATATAATATGATTTAATATCTTTTGGCCAATTCTTAACAAATACAGGTCCATTGAAATATTCTGTAATATATTTTTCGTGTTCTTTAGCTAAGTCTTCTCCATATTCTGGCTCAAATTCCCAAGTTCTGTCTGCTTTTTTCAAAATATCGATTGCTTCTTTATGGTCAATTCTAACAAAAGAGGAATTTAGTAATTTATTTAATTTTTCTTTTAGCCCTTTTTCAATAAATTGATCACAAAAATCAATTTCTTCTGGACATCTTTCCATTACTTTTTGAACAATATATTTCAAGCAGTCTTCTTCAATATCCATTAGTTGCTCTAAATCGCAGAAAGAAATTTCTGGCTCAATCATCCAAAATTCATTTGCATGTGTTTTGGTATTAGAGTTTTCAGAACGAAGTGTTGGTCCAAAAGTATAAATTTTTCTAAATGCTGCAGCAAAAGTTTCACCATGTAATTGACCTGAACCAGTAATATATGTTTCTTTTCCAAATAAGTCTTGAGAAAAATCTGTTTTTCCTTCTTCGTCAACTGGTAATGGCTCTCTTAAATTCATTGTTGTTAATTTAAACATTTCAGCAGATCCTTCACAGTCTGCACAAGTAATAATTGGCGTATGGACATAAACATACCCATTATTTTGGAAATATTCATGAATTGCAAAAGCTGCCACACTTCTAATTCTGAAAATTGCACTAAATGTATTTGTACGTGGACGCAAATGTGCAATTGTTCTTAAATATTCAAAACTATGACGTTTCTTTTGAAGTGGATAATCGCTATCAGCCTCTCCTAAAATTTCTACTTTATTTGCGTGAATTTCAAATGCTTGTTTTGCATTCTCTGTTTTTACAAAATCACCTGTTACACTAACTGTTGAAGCAATTGTTAGTTTACATATTTTTTCAAAATTTTCTAATTTATCATCAAAAACAACTTGTACATTCTTAAAAAAACTTCCATCGTTAATTTCCAAAAATCCAAATGTTTTTGAGTCTCTAACTGTTCTAATCCATCCAGATATTGTTACTTCTTTTCCATAGAAGTTTTCTGGATTGGCAAAAAAATCTTTAATCTCACATTCCATATTCTTTCTTCTCCCTTTCACAACAAAGATATTATACTAGAAAATATTGGATTTTTCAATACGTAATCTTGAATTTTTTTGCTATCAAACTCTTGACAATCTGATTCCAAAGTGGTAATATTAGTATTATCAATTGCGGGTGTGGCGAAACTGGCAGACGCGCTAGACTTAGGATCTAGTGGGAGACCGTGGGGGTTCAAGTCCTCTCACCCGCACCAATGATAGTAAAACGAACTTATTTGAAATAAATTTTAAATAAGTTCGTTTTTTTATTGAAGAAAAATTGTAAATTTTTTGAATATATGTAATAATATTAATAAATGAAGAGATATATACAGATTTAAACAAGAGTGAAAAAATAATAAATTTAAACAGATATTCCTTTTATACATACTCGTATTGGACAGGATTAGAAACTCGTAATGTTCCTATTCCAATAGAACAAGATGATGATTTAAATTGGTGTATCGAAGAGGATACATGTAGAGAAGGGAGCATAGAAAATAATAAAACTTCAACAGCGAAAGATATAAGACAATTTATAACTAGTACAAATAACAATAATGGATATTATATAGGAAGATACGAAGCAAGGACGACCACAATTAGAACTGAAGCAGAAGATGTTGTATATAATTATGTAACACAATTACAATCTGCTAAATTATCTAGAGAAATGTATGATAGCAATGTGTTTTATAGTGATTTAATGAATAGTTCATGTGATACAGCTATTTTGTTTTTACAGCAATTTGGAGAAGCAAATTATTCAACAAAGATTATGAATAACACTCTTAATAACAAGGGTACATCTCAAGATACAATATGTAATATAAATAATTTAGGGGATAATTATTTTCTTTCCGTCCAATCATTTATCTAAAATAACTTTTGCATAAGATTTTGGCTATATTATAAATATACAAAATTATAAAATGTTCAAGCACATTTTATAATTTATTGCAATACCTACGTTTAAAACGTTTAAATATAGATTTTTGTGCCTAGCAGATTTCGCATACGTCTTCCGCTATCGTACCAAGACTTAGTTTTGTAACTAAGTCTTTTTTTTGGCAAAATATTTTTATCTTAGTGAGTAGAATTGGAAGAAATTACTAATTCTTTGACATTTTTATGTAAACATGATATAATAGAAAGCGATGATTCGCTGTTTACTCCGTTTCATCAGTAGCAAATCAACATAAGAGCTGTGCAAGTGCACAAGGAGGAATCAAGATGAGTTGGAATCGGATTTTTAAGAAAAGAGTAAAGAATGAGTCTCCGATTGTACCAGAAGAAACTACTGTCACCACTATTCAGGAGGAAAACACCTCTGTCAAGGGGGAGTCTTCTACCCAGGCACCATATGATTATGGTCTTGACGGACTTGGGATTCTCCTAATGAGCAATGATTATGGTTGGAAAATCCATAAGGAAAACCAAAAAAAGGTTATTCTTACCAATCCCCTCGACTGTAAGGAAAAAATCACCCTTCTGGGAATGATTTCCGCCTGGAGAGGAACTGGTCATACTGAATGGGAAGCAATCCTTGGTTGGTATTTTATAAAAACAGTAGTTAATGCAATTGAGCATAATGAGACTGAGGCTGATATTACTAGCTTATTCAACAGGGATTTTCTGGCAAGCAACAATCGGGTATTTACACAGAAACAAGTGTATTCTCACCTCATCAAATTTTTTGACATCGTGGAAGAAACCGATGAGGTCCTGAAATTAAAAGTCCACATCTAAACAATTTACAAAAAAAGAAAAGCTATTTTCTTTTCCCTACATGGGTTTTTCTTTTTTTATAAATTCTATTTAAGGAGATTTATTATGACATTGGAACAAGAATTATTAGTTGAACAAGAACTATGTGGCGCTATTCGTGCATTTCATGATTTAGATGATAAAAGGAAAAGAAATGCTTATTCTAAAGAATATTTTTGGAAATTCCGTCAAGAAAATAACATTGATCCACAAGAAGCATTTTCTGTTGTTGAAAGAGTTTTAAAAGAAAAATCAAAAACCGGCTTTTCAAACTATTCAGATAGTGTTACTGTTTTAAAAAAAGATATTAAGAAAAAACAAGATGATGAAGGAAGATAAAATAAAAAGGAGTTCAAAATTAAAATGAACCCCTTTTTATTTTTTATAATCCGAAGCTAATACCTATTGCTCCATTTACTTTATCCATTAATTTTCCATCCTCAATATGCCCTATTTTCTCTTTAAGCCTACTTTTGTCGATTGTCCTAATTTGTTCTGTTAAAACAACAGAATCCGATTTTAGGCCATTCTCGCTTGAAGAAATCTCTATATGAGTTGGTAGTTTTGCCTTTCCCGTTTGAGACGTAATTGCTGCTGCAATCACTGTTGGACTATATTTATTTCCAGTATCATTTTGAATGATTAAAACTGGTCTAATCCCTCCTTGTTCTGACCCAATTACTGGACTTAAATCTGCATAAAACATATCGCCTCTTTTTATTACCATAATATTCACTCCTAATTTATTACAATTAAAATAGAATTATTGAATATATTTTAAGTTATAATATTTCTATATTTGTATATTCTATGATAATCTTAGGATTGTTGCTACTATCTCTTATGACCATTTTTAATGGGATTCCAGTATCTTTATCTAAATATAATTCTTTATACTTTATGTATTTATTATAATTCTTTAGTGTAACTTTTATTAAAATTTCGTTTTCTTCTTTCGTTTCTTTATAACTTGCCTTCTTGTAATCATTTGCAAAAGAACTTAACAACAAACTACTATCTGTTATTTCTTGATAATTCTCATAAATCTTCTCTAATTTCAATTTCGTATTTTTGACAATTAAATCTTCTCCTGTTTTTTCTATTTTTAAACCGCGAAATATCTTTTCCTTTTAAGCCTTCTATTATTGTATTTTGTCCCTTCTCTTTTATTTTCAATTGATACTCATTTTCATTCTTATTACTATAAACTGTTACTTTAACATTTGCTGTATAATCTAGTTTTCCATTTAAAATATTTTCAATAATCTTTTCATCACTTAACTTAATTATAGTATTTCCCAGTTTTTGATTTTTATAATAAAAAAACAAAAAAATTAAAATAAAAATAATAATTAAAATTATGTATTTTTTCAAAGCAAAAACCTCCTTGCATTTATTTTATGCAAGGAGGTTTGTTTTATCCTCTTATTTTCCTTCTCTTTGATTTTGCTCCTTTGATTTTTCTGATAACTCTTGGTAAATTGCAGGAGTGGCATTTTCTTCATATAATCTTTCAATGATTCTTTCTTTCATCTTCATAATCTCATGCTCTTGTTCAGAAAGAGTCATCACTGATCCTTCCAACAATTCTTTTTCTGTTGTTTGTGCTAATCTTGATTCTTTTTCTGATATTATTTGTTCTATTTCAGTAGACATTATTTGCAAAGCTCTATTTCTTAATGCTAGTCTTTCATCAATTTGTTCATTAGCAATTTCTTTCAAATTACTCTTCGTAAATTGATAAGGATAATTTCTTACCCAAAAATCTTTTACCCATGTTCTTAATGCTACCCAATAATCAGCTACTCCGTTTTTTTCCATTTCTTCCATTCTTGCATTATCCATATTTTACCTCCATTACAAAAATAAATTATAAAAAGAGTCTATTGTTTCAATTGTATTCATCTTCTCTTTAAAACGCTTTGCATCTGGTATTCCTTTTACATACCAAGCTACAAATTTTCTAATTTCTCTTGTTGCTGTATATTCTCCCTTATCTTTTAATAATAATTCAAAATGCTCTTTTAAAACATCTAATCTTTCTTCCTCAGAAATTGCTAAAAGTTTTTCTCCGGTTTCCAAAAAATGATTAATTCTACTAAAAATCCATGGATTTCCTAGACTTGCTCTTCCAATCATAATACCATCACAGCCTGTCTCTTTGAAACATTGTAACGCTGTTTCTTCATCTATAATATCCCCATTGGCAATTACTGGAATATTTACTAGCTCTTTTACTTCTCTAATCGCATTCCAATCAGCTTTTCCAGAATAAAATTCTTGTCTGGTCCTTCCATGAACCACAATCATTTTAATTCCCTCTTCTTCCGCAATTTTCGCAATTTCTTTATAAACTAATTGTTCATTACTCCAGCCTTTTCGAATTTTTAACGTAACTGGCTTAGAAGAATTTTCTACTACAGCTTGAATAACAGACTTAGCTAGTCCTATATCTGTTAAAAGTTTGCTCCCATCACC